>DSDZ01000436.1 GCA_011048475.1 Bacteroides sp.
ATATTCAGCCTTTCCGGGTAGTGGGGCACGTAGGTCCTGAGCAGATCCTCCTCGAAGGAGTCGTGTCCGGCCGGCACCGGCGTGTGGGTAGTGAACAGGCTGGAGGCCCTGACCATCTCCATGGCTTCCGGATAGGTCATGTTCTCGTTCTGGATATACTCCCTCAGTCTCTCCAGGCCGGTAAAGGATGCATGTCCCTCGTTGCAGTGGTACAGATCGGCGTCGAGACCGATGGCACGCATGGCCCTGACACCCCCGATCCCGAGCAGGATCTCCTGCTTCAGACGGTTTTCATTGTCTCCGCCGTACAGGTTGTGGGTAATGGTCCGGTCAGGTTCCTGGTTGGCCTCATAATCGGTATCCAGAAGATAGAGCGGAATCCTGCCCACCTGTACCTTCCAGATTCTTGCATGCACGGTCCTCCCCGGAAAGACGATCTTTGCATTTTTCCAGTTGCCTTCCTCATCCCTGACCGGGGTGACTGGCAGCCGGGACAGATCCTGGGGGTCACTCTGTGCCACCTGCTCCCCTCCCGCAGTGATCATCTGGCGGAAGTATCCGTACCGGTAAAGCAGGCTGACACCGACCATCCTGATGTTGTAATCGCTGGCCTCCTTGAGATAATCCCCTGCCAGCAGTCCCAGTCCCCCGGAATAGGTGCTCAGCGAATTGTGCAAACCGAACTCCATGCTGAAGTAAGCGATGGAGGGCATCCCGTCCCTGGGCGGCGCTTCCATGTATGTCCTGTATTCCCTGTGGACCTTCTCCAGCCGGGCCGTAAAATCCCCGTCGCTTTCATACTTTTTAAGTGTATCGTATGGCAGCCGCTCCAGCAGTTCGACGGGGTTCTCGTTCACCTCTTTCCACAGATCGGGATTCATGGATTCGAACAGATCTTCCGCATCCTGGTTCCATGACCACCAGAGGTTTCTCGAGAGTTCCTCCAGTGCCTTCAGCTGGTCGGGGATATGCTGCTGGACCAGCACGCGTCTCCAGCGGGGCTGGATATCCACCAGCACCTGCTCGGTCTCTGGAAGCTTCTCGATGCGTTCCTTCTCATAGACCACCCCCTCTTTCCCGGATGCGTTCTCAAGTGCAATCTGATATGCCTGCCACTGGTAAGTGATCAGCTTCTCCCAGAGGACGGTCCTGCTGATCTCATGGGCTTCCTCTTTTATTTTCTGCTTCTCCTGCGGTTCCAGGTAACAGTTTTCCAGGATCATTTTCCCGATCTCCGTGGTCACCTCCGCATCATTGAAATCATCCCGGGAGATCACCCGGATCCCCTTCAGCTCCTGTTTAAACTGGTGATTCACCCAGTGTCCGAACCCGGTGAGTGAGGTGGTCACTGTGGGAATGCTGAAGGCAAGGCTTTCCAGGGGTGTGTATCCCCAGGGCTCATAGTAGGACGGGAATATGGTCAGGTCCAGTCCGATGAGCAGATCATAATAGTTAAGGTTGAAAATCCCGTCGTTCCCGTTCAGGTAGGAGGGTACGAAGATCACCTTGACCCTGTCTTCACTGCCATTGTTGAGCCCGTTGCGGCTGATCCTGTTCAGGATCATGTCGTGCTCCATGTAATGGAGGTTGTGGGTGAGGTGTTTTCCCGAAAATGCCGTATCGTTCTGTCCCTCGAGGGCTTCCAGAAGTTTTTTACGGGGACCGTAATGGTTGGCGGGTATCAGCAAGAACGCCACCATGGTTTTGTCGCAATCCCGGGTCTTGTTCAGTGCACCCAGCGCATCAATGAACAGGTCGATCCCCTTGTTCCTGAATTCGTACCTCCCGCTGGTGGCCACCAGCAGGGCATTTTCGGGGATCTTTTCGCCACAGAGCAGCGACGCCACCCGGAGCATCTTTGCCCGGGCGGTTTTCCGTTTATCACCGTATTCCTTCTCAGACGGGACGAAGCTGTCCTCAAAACCATTGGGGATCACCAGATCCACCTTTCTCTCATGGAATTGCAGGCATTCCCTGGCGGTCAGTTCACTCACCGTGGTAAATGCATCCGCGTGATTGGCCGCAAGCTTTTCAAGGGAATGCTTGGATACGATGTTCAATTCCCTTGCTTTCTGGTCCCCGTTCACTTTGTCCAGCTGGCTGTAAAGCAGCTGGTTGTTTCCCGGAATGGAACGCCCCACACAGGTGGCATGGGTCGTAAAGACGGTTCCCACCTGCGGCTGGAACTGCTCCATGTAAAGCAACCCGGCACCGGTCTGCCACTCGTGGAACTGCGCCACCACCCGGTGTTCCTGGAGGCCGTGGAATCCCAGGAAGCTCTCGATGGCTTTTCCCGAAGCATACCCGAACAGGGCCGGTTCAACATAGTCCCACTGTCCGTTGATGGAATCCAGTTTATAGGTTTCCCACAGGCTTTTGAAGATATCATTCTTCTGGTTGAAGAACGGGGTGAAATCAAGTACCACCGCTACGGGGGAACCTGCGATTTTCCACCGCCCGATCCTCACCCGGATCCCTTCCCTGAGCGCCTGTTCCCTCCAATCTGAATAGAGGGTCCTGTCTTCATCAAACTCGGGATGTTCTGCATTTTCCCGCCAAACATCGGGTCCGATGGTGATATACCGGTCATTGAGTTCCCGGACCAGTTGCAGGGCCTTTGTGGAGATCACCGTATGGATCCCGCCGATCTTATTGCATACCTCCCAGCTGACCTCGAATAGATAATCTGGTCCTGTCATTTACCTGAAGATTTTTTTCCGGAGGGAGATTTTTTTGCCGGATTGCTTTTCTTACCCGTTTTTCGTGTCCCCGTCGATGCAGCCTTTTTTCGTTGTGGGGCGTCTCCGGCCTCAACCCCCCCGGCCCGGATTGGAACCTTTGCAGCGGATGGTTTCCGGGAAGCGATACGGACCGGTTTTTTCCCGGCCAGCTGTTTTTCCAGCCGTTTCAGCTGATCCTCCTTTTCCTGGATGATCTTGCTCAGCCGCGCCACCTGATCATCCACGTGGGTTTTCAGCGCCGCATTCAACCTGATCTCGAAGTCGCCCAGGATGTTCATGTAATTGATGAATGCTTCATACGGGGTATCGAAAGGATTGAAATAAGAATGGACCTCCCCGTCGGAGAAGAACTTTGTGGACATATAGTAGAAATGGTCGCTGACCTGCAGGTAGGCATAATCCTGCCTGATGGCCGGGTCCTCAACGGAATATACTTTATCACAGAGGGAGTAGAGTTTATTGAAGGCTTCCTGCTGCATCTCATTTCCCAGCCAGGCGGTCAGGTCCCTCTCCTCATCCGCCCAGGAGATGGCATGGGGCACGTTGGCCGCGGCAATCACCTGCAAATTGTCGGCCACCTCGGACGGTGTGCTGAATGTGAACGGGGAATGTTTGAAAACCATGTCGGGAAGCGCTTTCAGGAAATCGAAGATCCCCGTTTCCTTCCACTGGTGTTCCCCGAAGGTCTCGTAATCCAGGAACAAATTGACCACCTCCTCCTTTTTGGGGATCCGGTTCAGCCACTCCACATACTTCTCGGCGGTTAACGGATACTCCGACCACCCCTTGTTTGAGAACCTGAAGGCGATATCGTCACTGAGCTTGAAATTCTTGAGCAATAGTTTCAGCTTGGGATTCAGGGCATTGCAATACAGATAGTTGGGACTCTTCCATCCCAGCACATGCTTTGCGCCTTCGGTCAGCATGGCCTTGTACCCCATCTTTGCCACCCTCGCCCCGATGTCATCCGAATAGATCAATTCCGTGTTCCTGAATACCTTCGGCGCTTTCCCGAAATGCTCCCTCATCAGCTCCCGGTGGGCCTTCACCTGGCGTTCAAACTCACCGCCATCCTTGAGCGAGGCCAGCGAATGTGAATAGGTTTCGGAAAGGAATTCCACATGACCGGTATCGGCAAGTCTTTTAAAACTTTCCAGCACCTCAGGTGCATACAGCTTGAACTGCTCCACGGCGATCCCGGACATGGAGTAGGCAACCCTGAACTTTCCCTGGTGTTTCTCAATCAGCTCCAGCATCATTTCATTGGCAGGCAGATAGCATTTCTCCGCCACTTTCTGCAGGATGGTCTCATTGGAATAATCGTCATAGTAATAATGATCATTGCCGATGTCAAAAAAGCGGTACCTCCTGAACCTGAACGGCTGATGGACCTGGAAATACATACAAATGGTTCTCATGTGTTTCGGTTGTGGTTGTTACTGAACAAACTCTTTATAGATCGAATAGACTTTTTTACCGGAATTTTCCCACTTCATGTCGTGCACCTCCTGGATTCCGTATTTGCGGAATATGTTGGAGAGGGCGGGATAATTCAGAAGACCGTAAATGGCATCTGCCATGGCATCCACATCCCAGAAATCCACCTTGAATGCGTACTTGAGGATCTCTGCCACACCCGACTGGTAGGAAATGATGGAAGGCACATTGGATTGCATGGCTTCCAGGGGGGAAATCCCGAACGGTTCGGATACGGAAGGCATCACGTAAACATCGCTGATGGAAAACATCCGGAAGACGTCGTCACCCCGCAGGAATCCCGTGTAATGGAACCTGTCGGAGATCCCGAGTGCCGCGGTCCAGTGGATCATCTTTTCCAGCAGTTCCCCGCTGCCGGCCATGACAAAACGCACATTGTCCATTTTCTGCAGCACTTTGTAAGCGGCCTGGATAAAATACTCAGGACCTTTCTGGATGGTGACCCTTCCCAGGAATGTGACCACCTTGTCGGTGATTCCCCGCTTCAGTCTCAGTTTTTCCTGGTCGGGGATGGGATCCACGGCGTTGTAGACGGTCTCCACCCTGGCCGGATCGATCCCGTATTTGTCAATGATGGTGTTGCGTGTAAGGTTGCTCACCGCAATGATCCTGTCGGCCAGATTCATGCCCATTTTTTCGATCTCGAAAACCCCCGGATTGACATTGCCGCCGCTCCGGTCGAAATCGGTGGCATGCACGTGGATAACCAGGGGTTTGCCCGATGCTCTCTTGGCGGCGACCCCGGCCGGAAAGGTCAGCCAGTCATGTGCATGGATGATGTCGAAGTCCTGGGTGAGGGCGATCTCCCCCGCCACGATGGCATAGTTGGCAATCTCTTCAAACAGGTTCTTTCCGTATCCACCGGTGAAACTGAATTTCCCTCCGGTCTTTGTCTCGATGAACCTTTTTCTTTTGTTCTGCGGCTTTTTCACCAGCTTTTCATACTCTTCCGGCGAGCTGTAGGGAACCAGGCTGGAATCAATCTCTATGAAGGAGATATCCTTCAGGTATTTCCTGTGCCTGATTTTCCGGATATCCATGGAGACATTGTCCGCCCCGAGAATGCGGATAATGCGCTGGTCTTCATCCCCGAATGTTTTGGGGACGACGAACAGGATTTCCAGACCGGGAATGGACGCCATGCCTTTTGTCAGGCCGTAACATGCTGTTCCGAGACCTCCTGAAATGTGTGGCGGGAATTCCCACCCGAACATCAGTACCCTCATGCTGGTGCGGTTTTATGTGTTCTCATTGAATTTCTCGATCATCTCCCCGATCCTGAGCAGGGAGGCCACTCCTGTGGCCTGGGATATGGATCCCCTGCCACGGTGCGGCGGGTTTCCGTCATAGATCTCAGAAATGCTTCCGATCCCCCTGACGGACAGATCCTCTTCAAACCCATCATACAGCCTTTTGATCAGGTTATGACCGGATTTCTTATGTACCCGGAGGTATGCCCTGGCAAAATGTTCCAGGAACCATGGCCACACCGTCCCCTGATGGTAGGCCAGGTTACGCTGTTCCTCGCTACCCTCGTATACCCCCTTGTAGTCTTCGTTCTTGGGAGAAAGGCTTCTTAATCCCCTGGGGGTAAGCAGCTCGCTTTCCACCACGTCCAGGATCGATTTCCTCATTTCCCCGGAGAGGGTGGTATACTTCATGGCCGCGGCAATGACCTGGCTGGGCCGGACGGCAAAATCTTTCACGGGGCCATTCACATAATCGGCCAGGTATCCTTTTTCCTCGTTCCAGAAAGCTCCATTGAATGACTGACACAGCTGCTCCGGCAGATGCTCCCACGCTTTGACGAACTTGTTGTCGGTCTCCCCTGCCCATTCCAGCGCCTGACAGATCGCATTGTACCAGAGTGCATTCACCTCGACCGGCGATCCTCCCCGCTGGGTGACCGGGCGATCGTTCACCACTGCGTCCATCCAGGTCAGGGCCCTTCCCTCTTCCTCGGCATGCAGCAGTCCGTTTCCGGTCATCCTGATGGTTCCCAGGGTGCCGTCGCGGTAAGTTTCCAGGATCTTTCTGATCACCTTCCCGTACCTGCCCCATACATCCAGTCCGGGATCATAATCCTGGAACTGCTGGAGCGCCCAGATGAACCACAGGGGTGCATCCACCGCATTGAATGCAGGTTTCCCCCTGATCACCGTATTGGGGAACAGCCC
>DSDZ01000513.1 GCA_011048475.1 Bacteroides sp.
CAGTAAATGTTTACGATGGGGGTGTAGACGTTGATGACGGACTGATCGATCTCGGTGAATTGTCCATGACCCTGCTGCAGGGAAAAGCCCAACAGGATCACAAGTGCGGATATGCTCCTTATGCCGGACAAGTCAGGGGCAGTTTAGGTCCATTGATTCCGAAGCCTAAGATAGCAATAAAAATTTTACTTCAAAGCCTCATCTATCAACGGAAGTTCCACATGGAAGGTGGTCCCTTTTTCCATCTCCGTATCGTACCATATTCTTCCTCCGAAGGACTTCACAATGTTGAAGCTGATGGCGAGCCCCATGCCCATGCCGCCCGATTTGGTGGTGAAATTGGGTTGGAACAGCCGGCTGCGGATCTCTTCGGGGATCCCCTTCCCGTTGTCGCTGATGGTCACCACGGCCTGCCTGTCGGCCGTGACCTCCAGTCCGATGCGGATGATCCCTTCCCGTCCTTCGGGAATGGACTGGAGTCCATTTTTCACCAGGTTGATGAAGATCCGGAGCAACTGCTCCTTGTCCGCATACACCGGCACATCCCTGTGACCCCCCAGATCCAGGCTGATGGTCGCCTTTTCGGAGCTTTCAAACAGCTGCAGCAGGTTTTTCAGCTTGGAAACCAGGTTGATCCTGGCATTCTTTGCCCGCGGCATCTTGGCGAAATCGGAAAATTCATTGGCAATGGAAGTGAGTGAATCGATCTGTTCGATGAGGGTGACCGAGATCCGCCGGATCATATCCGGATCATGTTTCTTCTCTTCCACGGTCCGCTGCAGGTGCTGCACATTCAGTTTCATCGGTGTCAGCGGATTCTTGATCTCATGGGCGATCTGCTTGGCCATCTCCCGCCAGGCAGATTCCCGCTCACTCTGGGCCAGGAGGGTCGCACTCCTTTCCAGCTCATCCACCATGTAGTTGTACTCCTCCACCAGACCCCTGATCTCATCGCTCCGTTCATACCTGATCTTCTCGTTCTTCTGGCTGAGGCTCACCTGGGCGATCCTGTGCTGGATCATGCGCAGGGGCTGGGTAATGCGGTCGGCCAGGAAAACGCTCAGCAGCAGGATCACGATCAGCAGGATCAGGTAGACATTGATCACGGCCACCACCAGGTTGGTGATGTCCTTGGTGAGTTCGCCCGACTGTGTGAAATAGGGAAGATTCAGGTAGGCCAGGAATTTGTTCTGGCTGTTGAGCAGGGGGATGTAGGCCGAGATGTACCGCATTTCCCCGATATGCTCGCTGTGGATGTACTCGGATGCGTTTCCCCAGGCGAGCTTTTCATACACCAGGCGGTTCATCCGCCGGCTCAGCAACTGCCGGTCGAAGATCTCTGCCCGGGAGGTGGCCAGCAGCTCCCCTTCCTGGTCGTACAGGTTGATGTCGGTGTAAAACACATTGGAGAATTTCCGCAGCAGCTCATCCAGGCTGTAGTAGTCCTCCGAGGACCAGTTGACCAGGTCCTCCTCATACTCCACCTTGTGGATCAGTTCAATGTAAATGGACCGCATGGTGCTGCGCAGGTTGTCGTTGTGCTGGGCCCTGTACTGCCTGACGATGAAAAAAATGGTCCCGGAACAGATCAGCAGGAAGGTGAGAAAGAGGATCCCGGCCACGGAGTACTGGATCCTGTTCTTGAAGTTCCAGTTGAAGGAAAGCCTGAATGTATCCATGGATGAGAACAGGTAGATGATCGCGATCACCAGGAAGTTCAGGGCAAAGATGTAGGAAAAGGAGATCAGGTTATCCACATGGGTGATGGAGGGACTTCCCACAATGATGGTGCTCTGATCGTTCACGTTGTAGATGCTGTGGTCGTACCTGTTTACCGTGATCTGCTCGAATGTTTGCAGTCCGCTTGTATAAAAATCCGAAGACCTGCGGTAGGGGAATTCCCCGTCCCGCGTGATCAGTTCGCCGTTGTCATATTTTGCGTAAGAAAATTTTGAGCTGGTGAAGGCGGTATAACTTTTATCCAGCAGCAACTCGGGATAACCCAGCTCCTCGGAGATGATCTTGGAATCCAGTTCGATGAACACCCGGTGTTCGCCTCCGCTCCCGAAGAAGGGGATGGCAGCCAGATAGGAAATGCGGCCGCTCAGGTTGTCCAGGAAGTAGAAATCGCTGTTGCCCACCTGGATCCCGTTGTTCCCGATCATTTCGCTGAAAAATGTGTAGCAGTGCTGCCACTCGTCATCCGGGGGCTGCAAATAGAGCCGGTCGTCCGGCCGGCACACGGTCACCTGCAGGTCGTATTTGGACCAGTACCCTGTGAAATGGGTGCGCTGGAGGTGTTCAAAGATCCGGTCAATGTCCAGAAAAGGCCGGGCAAGGAGCAGGGAAAGGGTCGAGTCGTTCCGGATGGCCATGGAGAGTTCGCCGAACAGCATCTCCGCCACGGGATCATGTTCGGAGGAAAGTTTCACCAGTTCCACCTCCCGCTGTCGCTCCGCCCTGATTTCATTGTTCTGCTGAAGCCTGACCACCATGAAGACGGATATGACCAGGATCAGGAAGATGAACCTGGAAAAGGGGGGCCTCGAGTGCTGCCGGAAACGAAGGTAGATGTGGGCCCCCAGCAGCAGCATCATGCCGATCCATGCGATCCAGTTGCCGTAATGCGGAGGCACGAGTGCTGCCAGGAGGATGGTCAGCGATGCGGTGAGGGTTCCCAGCAGGATCATGACGGACAGGTCGTCCCGGATCAACATGATCGCTTTGTCCAGCACCAGTCCCAGCACAATGAACCACATGATGATCACAAGCAGTCCTGCCAGGGTGTAAAAGGTAAATGTGGTCACATTGTGGGCCTCGAAGGAAATACTGGAATCGAGCACCAGGATGGTGATCAGGTGCTCGATAAAGAGCAGGATGACTGAAGCTCCGGCAAACAGGAATCCCGCCGCAGTGTGCCGCAGGACCCCGTTCCGGATCCGTTCCAGGCTGCTGTAGAAATAATAAAGCACAGCCATCGAGACAGCCAGGATGGAAAATACGAGTAAATGGCCGAGGGAGGGAAAGCTCCTGCCCGCAAACAGTTCGGGCCGGAAAAGCCTGGACTCGGTGAGCACTCCCGGGAATCCGAAATGCATGATGGAGACTGCACCCGCCACCAGCAGGAGGGTCGTCCCGGCCATCCGGATCCACCTGGCTGCTCCGGATGACCTGCGGATGACCAGGCAGATTCCGATAAAACCTGCCACGGCGAACAGGAAAAGGGAGAGCGCCGAAACGGCCTTCAGTTCCCGGTGAACAGGTTCCGCCCCGCTGAAGTCCAGTGAGAAGAGATATACACCCGCCTCATTGTAGACCGGCTCGGTGCCCTCTTCCTCAAGGAAGTCGATCTCCACCCCCTGGTCCAGTCTGAAATCCGGCTGGTATCCGTTCACCAGGAACCTGTTCTGGAACGGGAAATGGGTCCTGACCCTGATCAATCCCAGGAGCAGTCCCCCCTCGGTCTGACGGGTGACCGAGACGTAGTCTGCATTTCGCATGGGCACGAACGGCCTGCCGTAACGGGACCGCCACCTGCCGGTGATTGGTACCGCGTGGTCGGACCAGTACCTCAGGATGTCGTTCTCAAAATAAAAGATGGAGATGCCTTCCGAGGTGCCCAGCTCCTGGTATTCGGGCGACCGGTCATGCAGCACCTCAATGGGGGCATACTGCTCAAACTGTGCCCTGAGATCCCCGAACTCCTTTTTCAGAAAAAGTTCCTTTCTGTGCAGCACCCGTTCAAACCTGCGGGCATCATTCCGTGTGGCTCCCCCCTTCCTGCAGCAGATCCCGGTAACGACCGCAGAGGCAAGAAACAGGGCCGCGAGGAACCAGGCAATCATCTCTGCCCTTCGGTTCACTCTGCCGGGTTCATATTTTTCAAGGGTGATTTCCTCCATGGGACACTGTTATGCGTGGTGATAAGGTTCTCCTTTCAGGATGGTGAACGCCCTGTAAAGCTGCTCTGCGAAAATGAGCCTGACCAGCTGGTGGGAAAAGGTGAGCCTTGAGAGCGACATCCTGCTGTCGGCCCTCCGGTATACCGCTTCCGAAAAACCGTACGGTCCGCCGATGACGAACAGCAGGTGGTTCACCCTGCCCTGCAGTCCGTTCAGGTATTCCGCAAAGGAGATGGACGAATACTCCTCTCCCCGCTCATCCAGCAGGACCACAAAATCGCCGTCGCGGATCCTTCCCAGCAACCGCACCCCTTCACTTTCCTGGGCCTCTCTCATGGTCATGTGCTTCCGGTTTTTCAAATCCGGAATGGTTTCGATCCTGAAAGGCACATACCGTACGAGCCTTTCCCGGAACACCTCCACACCGTCCCTGATGAACCGGTCACCGGTCTTTCCCGTCTGAAGAAGGGTGATGCGCATCAATAATGTTTGAACAGGTTTTTTTGTAACTTGCGGACCATGTCAGGATTGGTCTGATTGTTGTGGTGATACAAACATAATCCATATTTGGATAAAGGCCACAAATTTATTGCCAAACCTGGCCTGCAAAACCAATGGATACACCGATGCGCAGGTTAATAAATATTTTATTGCTGGCCGGCCTGATATCCATGCCGGCTTTCGGTCAGGGGATTCCCGACGATCTTGTTAAAGCGATCAATGACGGAAACGCCAGGAAAATGTCCCGGTTTTTCCACCAGAGCCTGGAGCTCTCCATCCTGGAGGAGGATCATGTGACCAGCAAGAACCAGGCAACCAGGATCATGGAAAACTTCTTCAAGAGCCATCCCCCCACCGAATTCACCATCTCTTTCGAAGGGTCCAAGGAAAAATCCAGGTATGCCATCGGCTCGCTGAAAACCACCGATGAAACCTTCCGGGTGAACATGTTTTTCCTGAACCAGCAGGATGAATCCTTCATCTACTACCTGAGCATTGAAAAGGAGTCCTCCTATGAACGTTTTCCCTGACCTGGACAGTGCCATCGACCGGTGGTTCGCCGAGGACATCGGGACGGGCGACCATACCACACTGGGTACCATCCCCGGAGATGCCACCGGTTCGGTTGCAATGCTGGCGAAGGAAGAAGGCTTTGTTGCCGGGATCCGGGTGGCGGAGCGGATCTTTCACAGAATGGACCGGGATCTGAAGCTGGAAATCAGCATACAGGACGGACAGGCGATCGTTCCGGGCGATACCATCCTTTGTGTCACCGGCAAGGTCCATTCGATCCTGCAGTGCGAGCGGCTGGTCCTGAACGTGATGCAGCGAATGAGCGGGATCGCCACCACCACCCGTGAATACGTGAAGCTGGTGGAGGGGACCGGCGCAAGGGTAATTGATACGCGGAAAACCTCACCGGGACTGCGGCTGCTTGAAAAGGAGGCCGTGAGGCTGGGGGGAGGGACCAACCACCGGTTCGGTCTCCATGACATGATCCTGATCAAGGACAACCACATCGATTTCGCGGGAGGGATCCGGCAGGCCATCAGGGCGGTGACCGGATACCTGGACACCCATCACCTTCATCTGCCGGTCGAAGTGGAAACCCGCTCACTGAGGGATGTGGAGGAGGTGCTATCGGTCGGAGGTGTGGACCGGATCATGCTGGATAATTTCACCGTGGAACAGACCCGCGAAGCGGTGAAACTGGTGGCCGGCCGGTATGAAACCGAATCGTCCGGGGGGATCACCAGGGAGACCATCCGCGGCTATGCCGAATGCGGGGTGGACTACATTTCCGTCGGAGCCCTGACCCACCATATCAAAAGCCTGGACCTGAGCCTGAAGGCAGAGTTCTAGCTTGTCTTTTCGATCCTCGTAAACCGACAGTTGTATAATCTTTGTCAGATGATGCCTTCATCGACCATCCCCACAATTATTCTAGCCATATGAACAGGATTCCTCTCCGGCAATTTTCATCCCACATTTTCATGGGGGGATTAGACATCAAATATCCAATTATTAACCTTTTTTGTCGTTTTTGAGATAATAAATGTCCATCGATGGACATTTATTATCCATATCTATACTGGATCAGTTAATATTCAGATAATTTATATCTAAATCTGTGGTTGTTACCCGGAATCGCAGGACCTCATCCTACAAATCAACGAAATTAAAGGAAAAAATTGGGGTATGTCCCTTATCGCCCTGCTTGACATTCATAGCTGGAAGGATTACCTTTAATCGGTTTTCAAATATTTGAAAAAGAGCAGTTCTTCATATGAATGAAAGACAATGAAAAATCCTTCGCTGATCATTTTGTTGATTTCGGCTATTTCTTTGCTGACAACCTGCAATCGTACAGGACACACTGATTGGGCACAATTCAGGGGAAACAATGCTTCCGGAATTGCGTCAGATGCCTCCGAGCCTCCAATTGTTTTCGGAGAAGATGAAAACC
>DSDZ01000118.1 GCA_011048475.1 Bacteroides sp.
ATGAACACCAGTGCATTCTCGTTGTCGTTGAAGCAATCCAGTCCCACCCAGAACCAGTCGCTCGACAGCCCGATGTTGTCCCTTTTGCGGTAGGGGGACTGGATCTGATCCGGCTCACTGTCGTAAAAACGGCCTGCCGCGTACACGTATTCATCATCGAAACCCATAAGGATCTCGGTGGGATGGGTGGGGTCCATGCCGAATACAGGCCGTTGCACGGTCATGGGAAACGGCTGAATATCCAACCAGGCAGTTTCATCGATGCGACCGTCCAGGGTGACCTGGGAAGTGATGCGGGGAATTTTTACAACCGCTGTATCGTTTGTGCCTTCTGGTCTCTGGGAAAGACAATCCAGGGAATAAAATATAGCAAACAGGCATGCGAATCCTGTTCGCAGCAAACATGCCCTGGTTAACATAGAATCAGGGATTTAGGGTCGCGAGAAGGTAAGAAATAATATGATATCAGTCAAGCGTTTGCGCAGTGAAAATTCATGTTTTTAAACCGGGAAATAACGATCCCGCGAATGAACCACCTACGCCGATCGGGCCCCCCTGAACAGAATGTTCCCGACGGCCTTCCAGAAGTAGCGCCACTGGGTGCGGAGGGGTTTTTTCTCGAAGGATTCCAAATAGCGCATCTCCGATTGCTGGATCTCTTCAAGGGTTTCCGGCATGTCGGCATAGAAGGGGGGGATCAGTCCCGGTTTGTATTTGATGCGCTTCTCCCGCAACTCTTCGGAGTAAAGGTTGAAATACTGCTGGCTCAGGGGGCGCACCCCCACCAGCTTCATCTGTCCCTTCAGCAGATTCAGCAGCATGGGCAGCTCGTCGATCCACAGCCTCCGCATGATCGCGCGGGAGCGGGAGATCCGGAAGTCGTTTTTGAACTTGCCCCCGTTGTCCAGGTTGTTGTTTTTGTGCACGTAATCCTGCAGGTATTCCGCAAACGGGTGCATGGTGCGGAACTTGTACACGTTTATCTGCTCTCCTCCCTTTCCGATCCGCCGCAGCTTCACAAAGGGTCCGTAGGTGGGGCTCTCGTCAAATGCAGGCTCCCGCACCCGCCGGGTCACGAAATAGAACATCCCGTTCACGTGGGTGTCCTCTGTGACCTCGAACCCGCAGGAGTAGAGCCTTCCCAGGATCTCCGCCCGGGAAAGCACCCGGTTGTTCCCCCGGGTCATGAAAAAGTAGATCTTCCTGGTGGGGTAGAATTTGGGGAACACCCGTTTGAAAATATAATCCACCGTGTACATGATCCAGTTCAGCACCGGCGGGTATTTTTTCAGGACCCTCTTTTTCCGTTGTTCCGAAGTCTCCGCACAACCGATGAACATTCCCCCCTGCGGAAGCTTGTGGTTCACCGACTCGAAGAACTTGTTCAGGTACTGGATGTCGTTCACCCTCCGCAGGTTGATCATGGTGTGGTACTGGTTCTCCGGCTGCCGCAGGATGTTGAAGCGGGTGTTGGTGGAAAGCACCAGGGTCCCCGGATCGCCCAGGTTCACATGGTTCTCCACGAATGCGGCCGCTTTCTCCCCGCACTCCTCCGCGATGGCCTCCCGTAAAACCCTGATCCCGTTGTGGATCTTGCTGTGCACCTTTGCCTGCCTCATCCTGCGCTTGTCCATCAGGGTGGGGGGCTTCTCCAGGAAAGCCGTCGCCACGTCATATTCCGGCGCACAGATCACATAGGTATACAGGCTGAAGACGAACATCTCCACCAGGGTGGCCACCCCGAAGGTACCGAAGACCATCATCCGGGAGTAGAAGGTGGTGTTGAAGGCGTAAATGATGAACGAGACGAAAGCCAGGGTGAGCAGGTTGGGATAGGCGATGTTGCGGATCAGGAAGGTGGGCCGCTCCTTCCTCCCGATGTGGTACTTGTTCATGTAAAAGGAGGAGATCACCCAGATGACCAGGGTCACCCCGAAGCCCAGCAGGTACCTGCCGTTCATGTACGAGACCATCACAGGCTTCAGTCCCGCCATGAACACATACGACCCCGCGAGGATCAACAGATCCGTAATAACCAATCCCGTCTTAGGAGGCTTCATGGGTTTGAATTCTCATGTGAATTTAATAAAAAGATCTGTCCGGTGAAACAGAGTTTTGAACGGGATTTTGTGGAATTGATAAAACCCTGCTTCAGCGGGGCAAAACTTAAATTTCATATCTTAGTGTGATGAAAAACGAATACACCATTGCCACGCGGGCGGCCATCCGGGCGGGTGAGGCGATCCTGGAGGTCTACAGGGAGAAAGATCTGGAGGTGGAGCTCAAGGCAGATGAAACACCCCTGACACGGGCGGACAGGACGGCACACGGGATCATCAGGGAAGCGCTGGAAGAGACGGGTATCCCGGTGCTGAGCGAGGAGGGGAGGGACATCCCGTACGATGAACGACGCCGCTGGGAGCAGTTCTGGATGGTGGACCCGCTTGACGGGACCAAGGAATTCATCAAGCGGAACGGGGAGTTCACCGTGAACATCGCCCTGATCGAGAAGGGGAGGACCGGCTTCGGGGTGGTCTATGCGCCCTGGAACAACGAGTTGTTTGTGGGGCTGCCTGGGATGGGCTCGTTCAGGTGCAAAAACACAAAATATTTCAACCAGCCACTGGAATACCTGGTGCAGTTTTCGGAGAAACTGCCCTTTGAGAAGCATAAGCAGACAGGGGTCTGCAGGGTGGTGGCCAGCCGCTCCCATTTTAATGAAGAGACCAAACAGTTCATCGATTTTCTGGAACTGGAAGGGAAGAGAGTCTCCCTGGTCAGCCGCGGCAGTTCCCTGAAGCTGTGTATGGTGGCCACGGGTGAAGCGGATATTTATCCCCGGATGGGCCCCACCATGGAGTGGGACACCGCCGCAGCCCATGCGGTGGTGAAGGCCACCGGCAAGAATGTGTGCTGTTTCGACACCGGGGAGGAACTGGAATACAACAAGGAAGATCTGCACAATCCTCATTTTCTGGTGAGCTAGTTTTCCGCGTAGTCATGATGCAACCAATCCGCTTTTATCAGAGTCATATTAAAAGAAGGCATGGATGACCGGCGATAAGGAGATCATTGCAGGGTGTATCAAGGGCAGGCAGGCCGCACAGCGTCAGCTGTTCGAGAAATATTCCCGCCTGCTCCTGGGCATCTGCAGCCGGTATGCGCAGGACTTGGAGGAGGCCGAGGACATCCTTCAGGAGGGTTTTGTGAAGATCTTCCTGAATATTAAGGATTTCAAGGGGGACGGCTCCCTGATGGCGTGGATGAGGCGGATCATGGTGAACACGGCGATCACCAATTATCACAAGATGCGCAAGCACCGGTACCATGACGACCTGGAGGAGGTGAGCGAGCTGAAGTTCGAGGATCACACGTGGGGCGAGGCGGATTTCACAGGGGAGGAGCTGTTGAAGGTGATCCGGCAGATGCCCGAAGGCTACAGGCTCGTATTCGGGCTGTATGCCATGGAAGGATTCAAGCACCGGGAGATCGCAGAGATCCTGGATATTGACGAGAATACGAGTAAATCGCAGTACAGCCGGGCAAGGCGGTGGCTGCAGGAAAGACTGATCAAACTGAAAGAAGGGGAGGATACGTCCCGATGAACGAGCGGATGAACATAGAAGAGCTGGTCAGGAGCAAACTGGAAGGGCAGGAGATCGCTCCTTCACGGGGGACCTGGAGCCGGATCCTGCGCCGGGTCCGCCGCGGACAGTTCATGCGTTTCGATCCCGGCAGGTTCAATGTGTACTATGCCGCGGGGATCCTGGTGGCGGGCGCCGGTCTGATCGCCCTGATCCAGACAGGACCCCGGGAAGCGCAGACGGAAGAGGGTTCCCCCGGACGTACGCCCGTCCCCCGGGAGCACACCGCACCCCCGCCTGCGGAAAGCGGGATCATCCAGGTGCAGCCCGATACAGGCGATCCTTCCCTGCGGGAGGTTGCTCCGCCAGCAGCGGCAGAGGAGGGAAAACCTGCGGCTGTGTCTCCGGAGGCGACGGAGGAAGCCCCCGGGGCCACCCCGGGCAACGGAACAACCGGGGCGAAACAGCCCGGGATCGGCCGTGAGCAAGCCCTGCCGGAGGATGCCGACCGCAAAGAACCCGTCCACAACACCCTGGTGGCCTTTTTCACCCCGTCGGTCACCTCCGGGTGCGCTCCCCTGACCGTGCAGTTCTTCAACCAGAGCGTCAACCACCTGTCCGTCACCTGGCGCGTGGGAACCGCCACCCCGGTCACCGGCGAGAACCCGGAGCATACCTTCACCACCCCGGGCAGGCATCATGTGACCATGACCGCCATGGGCGAGGGGGGACAGACCGCGTCCTTCAGCCAGGTGATCGAGGTGTATCCCGTTCCGACGGCCGATTTCATCATCGAGGAGGGTCTCCCGGACAGCGAGGGACAGCCCACATACAGCCTGATCAACTGCAGCACCGGGGCCGGTTCATACCAGTGGAACCTCCTGGGGGAAGACAAAACCGAACTGAAGGGATGGTCCTCCGATGCATTCAACCCCGACCTGCCGGTCACCCCGTCGGAAAGGCAGGCCAGCCACATCCGGCTGGTGGCCGTCAATGAATACGGCTGCAGTCAGACCGCGGTCCGGGAGCTTCCCGGGCCACCGGATGCCGGGGTCCCCGAACTCATCTTCCCCACCGCTTTCAGTCCCAGCACCACGGGTCCCGCCGGCGGACTGTACAGTCCCCACGAAAAACGCAACGATGTGTTCCATCCCCTGTTCGACACCGAGCCCCTGGAGTACCGGCTGCGGATCTATTCCCGCAGGGGCGTTCTGGTGTTCGAATCCATGGACATCTACAGGGGATGGGACGGCTACTACCTCCAGGAAAGGGCCGCGGCAGGGGTTTACGTGTGGATGGCCGAAGGCACCTGGCAGAGCGGGGAGGAGTTCCGGATGCAGGGGGATGTGACCCTTATCTGGAGCGACGGGCGGTAGTGCGGCCGCCAAAAATTCTGCGAAAATTATCCGATCCGGGGAAGGTGCTACAACGTGATCCGGTCGATGATCGTTTCGAATATCAGATCCACCGAATCCTTGATGCCCAGTTTCGAGGTGTCGATCTCCAGATCCGGGTTTGCCGGCGCCTCAAAGGGAGAGGAGATCCCCGTAAAGTCCTTGATGATCCCCGCCCTGGCCTTTTCGTAAAGTCCCTTCGTATCCCGCTGCTCGCATACCTCCAGGGGCGGGTTCAGGAAGATCTCGATGAAATCCATCTCCCCGATGATGCTCCTGGCCAGGTTCCTGATCTCCCGGGTGGGACTGATGAAGGAACAGATGGTGATCATCCCGGTGTTGATGAGCAGCCTGGAGACCTCGGCGATCCGCCGGATGTTCTCCAGGCGGTCCTCCGCGCTGAACCCCAGGTTGTTGTTGATCCCGGTCCGGATATTGTCCCCGTCCAGCACATGGCAGAAGAACCTCCTGAAAAAAAGTTCTTTTTCCAGGTTGGCGGCCAGGGTGGTCTTCCCCGAGCCCGACAGCCCGGTGAACCAGATCACCCTTGCCCGCTGGCGGAGGATCTCCTCCTTCACCTTCCGGTCATAGATCCTGTCAAATACAGGGTATATGTTCTCTGCAGCCATGTTCTGTAATGTTAAGGTGAAACGATCCTTTTACGATCAATCCTCCGGCAAAGTTCCGTTTGCCCGGTAAAGTTAACCGGAAGGATCAAATTTTAAAACCCGTAATTCAAACCAATTTTCAATGTCCCCGTCCTCCCGTGGTACACCGCCGGGGTCCACCGGTCCAGGTACTCCTGCTCGCCGGTCACCCTCCGCCATTCGTATCCCACCCGCAGGTACAGATCGTTGACCACCTGCACGGTGGTCAGCAGTCCGAATCTGACAGATTCCCAGACGACGGGATCGAAAGGGGCGATGGCCGGACCGGTGCGCGGGCTTCCCAGCGCTGTGTGATCGGGTCCTTTCACGGACCGGTTGAAATAAGCCCTTACCTGCATGGTGCGCAGCGGGCGGTACCCGGCGGACAGGTACAGGTCCTTCGCATTGTCCTCCAGGTAGTGTCCCAGGTTGTAGCGGTTGGACTCAAAGGTGGTGGTGGTTATATAGTGCCTGAAGACGAGGGAATTGCTCCATGTGTATTCCGCCACGATCCGCACGTCCGGCAGGATGGTGGAAGATACCCCTGCCTTGTAGGAGACAAAGTTGTACTCATCCTTTTCGAAGATCCTTCCCACCTGCACCTCATCGATGAAGGCGGTTCCGTAAAAATGGAAATGGCGGAGGTTGCGGGAGGAGACCGACAGGAACATCTGGGAGTTCATGTTGTTGATCCCCGCATTCAGCGTATG
>DSDZ01000501.1 GCA_011048475.1 Bacteroides sp.
CCTTTCCGGTGAACCAGTGCCTGCGGGTCTCGATGAACTCCCTGCGGTGCAGCCCGGTTCTCTCTTCCACCCAGCCATCCCCGCGGTCCACTTCCTCAATGCGGTTGATCAGGTTCTCCCCGACCCAGCTTTCGGTGCGGTCCCACTGGATCACGTTGATCCCGTGCCGGATGTTGATCGGTCTCGGTTTCCCGTCCAGGCCCTTCCTCCCCCAGTCCCACAGCTTAAAGGTGAAAATATAGGGTGTGGAGCTGATCTCCAGCACCATTCCGTTTTTACCCGAACAGTGGATCGTACCCGCGGGGATCAGGAAATGGTCGTGTTTGCGGGCGGGCCAGTTCATCACGTACTTATCCGCGTCGAAGAACCCTCCTGTTTTTTCGGCTTCCTGCAGTTCCCTGATCATCGCCTCCCGGTCGATCCCCTCTCTGAGGCCCAGGAAAACCGAGGCCCCTTCCCCGGCATCCACCAGGTAATAACTCTCGTCCTGGGTGTAATGCATGCCGAAATGCTCCTGGATGTATTCGGTAAGGGGATGGACCTGCAGGGAGAGGTTCCCCCCTTCCATTGTGTCAAGGAAATCGAACCGGATGGGGAATTCGTCACCGAACCTGGCATGGACCGCATCCCCGAGCAGCTTCACAGGATCGGCGAAAACGAGATTGACGGAGGGGGTTTCGAAAAGCACATCCCCGAACTTCAGGCATACGCTGTTCTCTTCGGGAATGCAGTTGAAGCACCAGGCGTAATTCTCCGCCTCCCGGTCCAGATCCAGGGTCTCTTTCATCCACTGTCCCCCCCACGGACCCGGATCGAAATAGGGTACCACGCTGAAGGGCCGGGTGTATGCGTGTGAGAGTGCCCGGTTCATGGCCCTGCCGGTAAGCATTTTCGGATGGTCCCTCAGGTTGGTGTCCAGGACATAATCCCACCTGTGCATGAGCTTTTTCTTAAGCCGGTCACACACCCGCCAGTCCAGGAAAAATCCCCGCTTGTACTGCTGTTCAAAGGTTTCTTCCCGGTTATCCACCCCCAGGTTGCTCACCTCGTCCCTTCGCATCCGCAGCTGGATCTCCCACCTGGCCATGTCGGCATATACCAGGAGATCCGGGTCCGGTGCCACAAGCGAAGCCCCGTGTCCGTAAACCAGGATGTTCCCCGAGTGTTTCTCCTTGAGCACCGTCTGCATGACCTCCAGCATTTCGTGATCCATGAAATCGATCATGTTCAGGCGCGAGAGGTAGCCAAAGATCCGGTCGTCGGTCAGGTCGGGATACACCAGCGCATTGATCTTCTCTTCGGAAAGGAAAATGTCGCGGGTATGGAATACGGCATCGATGTGGCATCCCGGTACCACGGCTTCCAGGATCTCCTCATCATGCACTCCCTGGTAGGTCTCCAGGACGACCACGTTCCTGGCGTTTCCGGCAGCCGACAGGGCCCTGTTCAGTTCCCGGGTGATCCCGTCCCACCCTGCAAAGCATTCCCCGTCCGTTCCATTTACCTGGATATATGGGGATTTATTGAAATTGGGTCTTATTTTCAGTCCGGATGATGTTTTGTGTTCAAGATTACTCCGCATACCCTTCATTTTGTGTCAGTGCGGGGTTATAGTATCGCTCCTTCTGGGGGATGGGAAACAGGACATGGTGGTCCTTGACGTTTGCCTCGGGCTTGGCGAGCAGGACAGCCTCCTTCAGCTTGCCGAACCTGACCAGGTCATACCAGCGGTGCCCTTCCATGACCAGCTCCCACCTTCTCTCCTGCAGCAGTGCATCCTTAAAGTCCTGGTAGCCGAGCCCCTCGGTCAGGTCTCCGATCCCCGCCCTGTTCCGCACCAGGTTGATGGCATCGTAGGCGGCCTCATCCGGTCCGCCGCCGATCTCGTTGAGCGCCTCGGCATACATGAGCAGCACGTCCGCATATCGCAGGTAGATGAAATCGGCATCCGATTCTCCGTTCTGTTTCCCCGGCTCCGCTTCCCGGTCCCAGTATTTCTGTACGAACGGTTCACCGAAAACCTCCCCTTCGAATTCGGTGATGAATGTGGCATCCCGGCGTTTGTCGTCCGGAGAGAAACTGTTGTACAGATGCCGGGTGGGACGTTCCCAGGCCTGTCCGTTCCGGACCCCGTTGGAAGATTCGGTGGTGGGCATGAGCCTCACAAGAAACTGGTTGGTTGTCCATCCTTCCCCGAGCGTGCCGCTGAAATTGACCGACCACAGGATCTCCCCGCGGTTGGCGTTGGCCAGTTTGAAGATATCCGAGAATTCCGGTTCAAGCTCATATTTGCCAATGACCTTTTCCAGGGATGTTTTTGCCAGGGCAAAATCGGCCGGGTCATCGTTCAGCGCACCGCGGGTCAGGTACACCTTGCCCAGCAGGGCTGCGGCCGTTTCGGGGGTCGGCATTCCCAGCACCCTGTCCGGGAACGGATTCACAGCCAGGAGCTGTTCGGCCCGTTCCAGATCGGCGATGATATTCTCGTACACCTCGGCCACCGGGGTGCGTGCGAGTTTGGTCCCCTCCGGATCGGTGGTGGGGAAATCCTGGTAGGGAATGTCCCCGAACAGTTTCGCCAGCTCAAAGTAAAGCATTCCCCTCATGAAACAGGCTTCGCCCTGCAGGTGGTTCTTGATCTCGGGACTGGAGTATTTTTCCATCTTTTCGGACTCGTGGAGCAACACATTGGCCGAGTTGATCACAAAATAACACCCCTGCCAGACAAATCCGGTGACGATGTTGTTCGGATCGAAGGTGAACTTCGACAAATCGTGCATATCCACCGAGGGACCGGTCTCAAAGGCATTGTCCGATGCCAGGTCCTGCAGGACCCAGTAATTGTTGAAGAACAATCCGCCCTGTTCCCAGGTCCAGATGATCAATCCACCGTACATTCCGTTTGCAAAACGCACCAGGTCGTCCTCCGACTGGAAATAATTGTCGTAGTTATAGGTGGACCGGATGTCCTCGTCGAGGAACCCTTCACAGCCGGCCAGGACAAGGACCAGTATCGCGATGATGATCTTTCTCATGATCTGCATATTATTCGTTCTAAAATACCAGGTTCAGTGTGAACAACACACTTCTCGCCATGGGATACGCCCCGTAGTCGGCTCCCTTGCCGAACACGTTCCCCCCGTAGATGGAAACCTCGGGATCGAACCCGGAGTAGCGGGTGAAGGTCCAGAGGTTGTTGCCGCTGAGCGCCACGCGGATACTGCTGACCGGGATCTCGCTGAACCAACGGGACGGAAGGTCGTAGGCAAGGGTCACCTCCTTTACCCGCATGTATGATCCGTCCTCCACGATCACGTCCGACATGAAGTTCCCGTGGGAGGATGCATTGGCCCGGGGGTACTCATCGGTCGGATTGTTTTCGGTCCACCGCTCCAGTGCCGTGGCCAGGTTGTTCTGGTACCCGTCAAAGCTCTCCAGCTGGAACTTATTGAAATTGACCAGCTCGTTGCCAATGTCCCCCTGCAGGTAAATGTCCAGGGAGATCCCCTTGTAGCCGAAATGGTTGCTGAAACCGAAGGTGAAATCCGGATTCACGTTCCCGAGTACGAAGTGATCATCTGTGGTGATCACTCCGTCTTCGTTTCTGTCCACGTATTTCCGGTCACCGTACTGGATGATCTTGGACGGGAAGAACGGCTGCGAGGAAGGATCCTCGTCCAGCTGCAGGATCCCGTCGGTTTTGTATCCGTAGACCATTCCGATGGGATTGTTTTCGCTGATCCGGGTCCAGTCCAGGATATTCATGATGGGGATCCCGTAGATATCCTGCGATCCGGCCAGGTTGGTCACCGAATTCCTGTTGAAGGCCATGTTCAGCCTTGTCCTCCATTCAAAAGGCGACTGGATATTCACGGTGTTCAATGAGAATTCGATCCCCCGGTTGCTCATGTCCCCCACGTTGGCCCACGCATATTCGAAGCCGGAGGAGCGGTTGATCGGCACATAGAGCAGGAGGTCGGAGGTGTGCTTCAGGTATGCCTCCACCGTCAGCATGATCCTGGATTCGAACATGCTCAGGTCGAATCCCGTGTTGTACTGGCGTGTCACCTCCCACTTCAGTTCATTGTTCTTCAGCGAATAGACGTAGGTCCCCACCACCCGCGATGTGGGCATTTCACCGAAGAAGTAGGGCAGTTCACCCATCAGGCTGATGGTGCTGCCCGGGGGGATCCCCTCATTCCCGACGGTCCCGAAACTGGCCCTGATCTTCAGACTGTTGACCGCATCCACCGAACTGAAGAAATCTTCCCCGCTGACCCTCCAGGCCAGGGAAACGGAAGGGAAGAATCCCCACTTGTTCGCCATGCCGAACTTGGATGAGCCGTCGGCCCGTCCGGAGAGCGTCACGTAGTATCTGCTGTCGTAATTGTAGATGGCCCTTCCGATCCCGGACAACATGGCCCAGCTCTGAAATCCCGTGTTGACCGTCTTGTCCAGTCCGAGTCCCAGGTTGTAATATCCCAGCCTGTCGTCATCGAACCGTTCGATGGCAATGTCCGTGCTTTCGGAGATGTACTTCTGGGCAGTTTGTCCGACCAGCAGAACCAGGTGGTGTTTGTTCACCTCTTTTGTATAGGAGAGGGTATTCTCCATCAGCCAGGTGTAGCCCTGCATGTTCACGTCATACCCCTTTCCTTTGTCCTGTCCGCGTTTGATATAACTGGGAATGTACTGCTGCTCCTTGGTGAAGAACGCATCCGCTCCCAGCTTGAACCGGTACTGGAGTCCCGGGATGATGTCCCAGTCCAGGTAGAAGTCACCGATCGCCCTGTTCGAGTTAACGAGCCGGTCTGTTTCATTGATCTCTGCCACAGGGTTCGGAACCCTGTTGATGGTATTGCTCTCGTAGGTATACCCCCCTGGTCCGTCCGGATCATATGGTTCCTGGGCAGGATTGAACATCAGGGCCATGGCCGTCACGCTGGATGAAAAATTGGGTACCCCGGTGATCACACCGTGGCTGATGCTCCGCGTGAAGTTGATGTTCACCCCGGTCCGAACATTCTCCCCCAGGTCGCTGTCCATGTTGATCCGGAATGTCCCCTTGTTGAAGTCCGAGTTGTGGATGATCCCGTCCTGCTGCATCAGGTTGGCCGACATGAAATACCGTGTCCGCTCCTCTCCCCCGCTCAGGGATACCTGGTGGTTGTGCAGCCACGCCTGGCGGAAGATCTCGTCCTGCCAGTCGGTCCCCTCCCCGAACCTGTCCGGGAAAGCGAAATTGTCCCCGTATGCAATATCCGGGTAATACTTCCTCGCTTCTGCGACCGCAGCGTTCCCCAGTTCCGCCAGCTCACGGGCATTCAGCAGGTCCAGCTTTTTCGCCAGGACCTGGAGTCCCACCGTGCTTGAGATGTTCACCTGGGGCTTCCCGGCTTTTCCTTTCCTGGTGGTGATCAAAACCACGCCGTTTGCACCCCTGGCCCCGTAGATGGCCGTTGCCGAAGCATCCTTCAGTACCTGGATGGATTCTATGTCGGCCGGATTGATCGAGGAAAGGGGATTGATGTCCGAGCCCTGTACAGTGCCCGTGGTCAGTTCTTCCGCCTTGGTGATGATGGGGATCCCGTCGACCACATACAGGGGCTCGTTGGTCCCGTTGATGGAGGTGGTCCCCCGGATCCTGACCGAAACCGGTGCCCCCGGTTTCCCGGTGGACTGCATGACCACCACCCCGGCAGCCTGTCCCTGCAGCGCCTGGTCCAGGGAGGTATGCACCGGCGAGCTCACCGCCCCGGCGTCCACCGAGGAAATGGCCACGGTCACATCCCCCCTACGCTGGGTGCCGTATCCGATGACCACCACATCATCCAACTCGGTGATCTTTGGTCTCATCGTGATCTCGAAGAAGGTGGTCCCGTCCCCGATCCTTCTGGATTCGGGTTCAAATCCCACGCTGGAGAAAAGCAGGACCGCATCCTGCCGCGGATCCACCTCAATCTCGAACTCCCCGTCAAGATTCGTGATGACACCTCGGGTGGTGCCCTCGATATAGACAGATACGCCCGGAAGGGGGATCCCCTCCTGGTCCCTGACAATTCCCTTGAGGGTCACATCCTGGGCTGAAAGGAAATGTGCCAGGGAGACCAGGATGATCAATATAACGGACCTTTTCATGTTGAAATGATTGGGATAAAAAGAATAAGTACCAGATCCCGGAATATGGAAATGAACGACCGGCACGGGAGGGCTGCGGCCGGTTGCGGGACAGACAGATCCGGCACATCCCGGGAACCGTCATCCGTCCCGGGATGTGAGGATCCTGCCCGGCTTTATTAATCGATGGTCAGCAG
>DSDZ01000344.1 GCA_011048475.1 Bacteroides sp.
ATCCCACCGGTCTCCCAGCTCAGGACATGATGAATCATTCAATCAAGGTTTACCCGAATCCAACATCGGATCATGTGATCCTGGAATTCGCACCGGTTGAATCGGAACACCTGTCGGCAGCGCTGTATGATCTGCACGGGCACCTGATTCAGTCATTCTTTTCGCAAAAGCCCATGCAGAGAGGCGTGCATGTGCTGCCGCTGGTCCTGCACAGCAACATTCCTGCCGGCAGCTATGTGCTGAGGATCAGCAACGGGCTGGGGAGCAGGTGTTTTCGGATAATAAAATATTGACATTCCAAACGTAAATCATGAACAAGCTGTATTTCTATTTGATTGTCCTGAGTGTCTGTGTCTCCCTCGCGGCACAGGAACCGGGGGACCTGTACATTGATTTTGGAACCGCTGGTATTTTCAAAGAACGTTGGCCGGGCGCGATCACTGAGGCCAATGACATTGGTATTCTGCAGGATGGGAGTATAGTTCTTTCGGGATATCTGGAGACCACCTTGGATGAACTTCAGCATATCTTGGCAGTGAAACTGGATAATCACGGTGTTCCCCGTGAGTTTGGAAATTCTATATATGGGTTTGAATGTGCTGTTGTAGGTGATGAAAAAGCATATGCGGTCCAGGTTCTTCCCGACGGCAAAATTTTAATTGCCGGATATTATTACGCTGAAGGTCATTATCACCCATTAGCCATCAGGCTTTTTCCCGATGGTCAGCCCGATGAGGAATTTGGTAACCATGGGATCTTCAATGGGGAAGTGTATTACATGGACGTGATGGACATTGATATTTACCGGACCGGCGGCTCCTATGCCATAGTGCTGTGCGGACAGAGCGGTGACATGACAGGAAGAATGCTTATGCTGAATGATGAGGGCGATGTGGAAGATGAATTCGGTAATCACGGGATCGTTAACCTGGAAACAGGAGGGGAAGGTACCTTTTCGCGGATCGATATCGACAGCGAAAACCACTGCCTTTATGCCTGCGCATACTACAGTGATGGATCCATCATCGCCAAGTATCATTTGCCTGACGGAGAACTGTGTCCGGAATTCGGAAATTCCGGGATTCTCATTTATGGACCATCTGAAGGTTTTTCCGGGAAAGTTAATGCAATCATCCATGATAGTGAAGAGGGCCGCATTGTATTGTTCGGGGAGTACAATCATGTGGATGGAGATAAAGATATTTTTGCCTGTTGTCTGAATGCAGATGATGGCAGCCTTCATCTTTCTTTTGGCGCTGGTGGATGGACCTCCCTGCGAAGTGCAACCTCCAAGGATTATCTCAGTGCGGCCATCCGTCAGTCGGACGGCAAATATTATATCGGAGGCTATACCAATCTGACAGGTGACTATGATTTTTTTATCGGGAGAGTGAATCCGAATGGATTTGCCGATAACACATTCGGAATCAACGGTCTGGTACTGACCGATATGGGTGGACGAAATTTCATCAACGCCCTGGCATTAAGCCCGGAAGAAGATGTGCTCTATGCAGCCGGATTGTATGAGGAAACCCCGGGTGATGATGCCATGGCAGTAGCTGCCTATCATACAGGATATGTATCAGAATCCGGACTGGGGTTGCAGGAAAGTGCAACCGAACCGGTTCATGCATTTCCAAATCCTGTTACCGATCATCTGTTATTGAAAGTTAAACATCCCCGGGATCTGAGTTCGTCCTATCAATTGTTTGATAACTGCGGCAGGATGCTGATCAGTGAAAAGGTCATGGGCAATGAATGCACGATCCCGATGGAACAACAGGCTTCAGGCATATATTTCCTGAAAGTAATGACCCGGGGAAAGGTTGTCAGGACAATCAAAATCATCAAAAAATAAATCTCATGAAAAAAAAATTCCTAATACCCTTCATGATCGGAGCCGGCTTATCAACGGCATACGGTCAGGTCCCGGAATCCGATTCACTTGCGCTCGTTGCCCTGTACAACAGTACGAATGGAGACGGCTGGACTGACAATAGCAACTGGCTGCAACCGGGCCAGCCGGTTTCATCGTGGTATGGCATTACACTTCATAATAACACTGTGGAGCAAATTCGCCTGGGTGAGAATAATCTTACCGGCACGCTCCCGGATGAGATTGGCGACTTAGCCAACCTGAAAGTGCTGGAATTAAGAACGAACCTGATTTCAGGAACGATACCTGCGACTATTGGGAATCTGATACAGCTCTCTACGCTGTCAATCAGGAGCAATCAGCTGATCGGCAGCATTCCTGTTGAGATCGGCAATCTGGTCAGCCTGGAATATCTGTTCGTGTCCGATAACCAGCTGGAGGGTTCCATACCGACAGAAATAGGGAACCTGGTCAACATGCAGTATTTGCAATTAAAAAATAATATGCTTTCAGGTCCCATTCCCGATGAAATTTGCAACCTGATCAATTTGGAATATCTGAGTCTGGGTGGCAATCAGCTCTCCGATTCCATCCCCGCGTGTATAGGGAATCTGACCAAATTAGTTGATCTCAATCTGGGTAACAATAATCTGACAGGCAGTATTCCGGCGGGGATAGGCAATCTGTCCAATCTTACCTTTATGGATTTGTCGTCAAATCAACTTACAGATTCCATTCCCCCGGAAATTGGGAACTTAACCAAATTGCTGTGGCTCTCGCTGGCAAGGAACCAGATTTCCGGACCCATTCCATCTGAGATCGGTAATTTGATTCAAATTATCTACCTGGCGCTCACCAGAAATAATCTTACGGGGCATATTCCGGCAGAAATAGGCAACCTGACAAAACTACATAACCTTTATTCCTATGACAATCAACTGGATGGGAGCATCCCTGCTGAAATAGGCAACCTGAGAGAGTTAAAGTGCCTGTCCATGAGAAATAATAAATTATCCGGTTTCATTCCAAAAGAAATAGGCAACCTGGATAGTCTTGAAATACTTTCATTGGAAAACAATGAACTCACCGGCGGCATACCCTCCGGGATTGGCAATCTGAAGAAATTGCGGGAATTTTTGCTTGGGAATAATCAGATCAGCGGCAGCATACCGGTCGAAATTGGCAATTTAACCAGATTAACGCTCATAGACGTAAATAATAACAAACTGGAAGGGTCTGTTCCTGAAGGGATAAGGGACCTGCCTGCCCTGACCACGCTGAGACTACAGGATAATTACTTCAACTTCCATGATCTGGAACCTCTGGCCGGAATAGCTTTGTCCTCATTCAGGTATCATCCACAGGGTCCTGTTCCTCTTGGCATCCATCAGGTAAACAGCGTGACAGGCAGTGACCTGGAGATCGATATTACCGGTCTGACCCGTTCTGACTGTGCTGCTTTGGGTAACCAGTACCAGTGGTGCAAAGATGGATTACATATTACCGGCTATTCCGATTCACCTGTGCTGAGCATGACCGCGCTGGATCATTCTGATGAAGGTCAGTACTGGTGTACCATGATCAATTCCGGTTTTCATGACCTGCTGCTCGTTACTGATGCCTTTTTAATGGTCATAGACGGACCGGTGGATATTACGCTGACGCCCGATTCTGTTGATGAGAATGTGGCCTCCGGCACGCTGGTGGGGATCCTGGTGGCCGAAGATCCCGACCAGGAAACCGGTCACAGCTTTGCGTTTGCCCTTGGCGAAGGGA
This sequence comes from Bacteroides sp., assembly GCA_011048475.1. Taxonomy (GTDB): domain Bacteria; phylum Bacteroidota; class Bacteroidia; order Bacteroidales. The sequence continues at coordinate 3,653 of DSDZ01000344.1, forward strand.
TTAACGCTGTGGATAATGATTCGTTTCTGATACGAAATGACAGTTTGTTTATTCTCACTTCCCCGGATTATGAAGCCCGGCAGGAATATCATATCTGTATCAGGGCCACCGATGATGATTCAAAAACTTTTGACAAGGCCCTGGTTATCCAAGTAAACGACATTCAGGAATCGGATCCCACCGGTCTCCCAGCTCAGGACATAATGAATCATTCAATCAAGGTTTACCCGAATCCTGCATCGGATCATGTGATCCTGGAATTTGCACCGGTTGAATCGGAACACCTGTCGGCAGCGCTGTATGATCTGCACGGGCACCTGATTCAGTCATTCTTTTCGCAAACGCCCATGCAGAGAGGCGTGCATGTGCTGCCGCTGGTCCTGCACGGTAACATTCCTGCCGGCAGCTATGTACTGATGATCAGCAACAGTTCAGGCAGACAGTGTATTCCGCTTATGAAACAGTAAAAGAAGCACCATCCATCTTTCACGAATGGCATAACCATGAAAGCACAACATCTGATCAAATTCGTCATGATGCTGGTCCTTACCGGTAACGCAGAAGCCTTATTCGCGCAGAGTTCTGGCACGTATAACCTTCAAATCACATCGGATACATATGTGAGTCAATTCAATCCTTCTAACAATTATGGCAGATCAGCGGACCTGGTTGCCGGAACTGACTGGGAATTCGGATACCTGTACCGAACCTATTTGAGATTCGATCATACACCGATACCGGCTGATGCTGAAGTGCTGTCTGCACAACTGAAAATTTACATGAGTTATGGTACATATTACAGTGAGCAGTACCTGTTGGGAATCCGGAAGGTCTCGGAAGTGTGGGATGAGAACACACTGAACTGGAAGAATCAGCCAGGAAGCGCAAGCCTGGTTCATATCATGACCAAGGCAGTAGACGAAGAACCTGGTTGGAAAAGCTTTGATATCACGGAAACTGTCAGAGAATGGATCGGAGGGTCGACCAAAAACAGGGGAGTTGTCATGATGGCCGCAGATGAATCCGGTGAACTGGGAGAATGCCGGTTTTACAGCAGGGAGTCTAGTGGATGCAGGCCATACATTCAGGTTATTTATTTAACGAATTCCATGGTGCCCGATTCACCGGATGCGCCCGTCTGCAATATGAGCGGTGATGACACTCCTCCCGACCTTGATATCACTTTTTCGAAAAATCCGGTTGAACTGGGAAGTTCAACGTATGTGACCGTTTCAGCAAGTGACAGTGAAGGGATCCACATGGTTCAGCTGTACCGGGGAAATACACTGGTTATTACAAAAACAGATGATTTTGCGAGGATATCTTTGTCAGTGAGTGGGTTTGTGACGCCCGAGGAGGCGGGACCTGTGATGTTCTTTGCCGTTGCCTACAACGACAGGATGCAATGCACGAGGGTGTCAGAGAGACTTCTGGTGCAGGTAGACGGAGAGGCTCCATCTGTTTCCATCTACCACCTGCCTTCACATCCGGCGATGGGTGAAAATGTTACTTTCCATGCATCGGCAAGTGATCCCTCGGGAATTGCAAACCTTTCAATCGATGTGAACGGCGTCAGGCATTTCCTTGACATCACGCAGGGTGCGAACACAGTGAGCGGCAGCTTGCAGATCAACAATGCCAATATCTTTTACGATCCCTCCACCACCCGCCTGGTGACTTATGCTGCCACATCCTACGACATGGAAGGAAATCATACCACCTATGGTCCCCATACGGTCATTTTCGGAGGAAACAGCGGCACAGATAGTGACGGAGACGGTCTCGGTGATGAGATAGAGGAAATCCTGGGCACCGATCCGCATGCTAATGATACGGATGATGATGGTTTGTATGATTCCTGGGAAGTCCTTGGAGTGGACCGGGACAATAACGGGGTTATTGACCTTGATCTGCCTGGCTTTGGAGCGTCGCCCCATCAAAAAGACCTATTTATCGAGGTGGACTGGATGGAAGACGCAAACCACAGTCACAAACCGCACCCGTGGGCCATCCAGACGGTCATCAACCACTTCATGTGTTATGGTATCAGGGTGCATGTGGATGTGGGATCGATGGGGGGCGGAAATGCAGTGCCGCACATGGAGGATATGAACATAGGTGATACCAAACTCAATCATCTGCTGAATATCAAACTGGCCCATTGCGACCCGGCCCGTTATGGTATTTTCCGCTATGCACTGTTCGGACATGGGTGGGGTCAGTATTTCGGCACGGGGAACATGACGGTCCGATCGGATCCTCCCAATAACGAAAACCATTATGATGAGCCTTATTTCCAGGCAAAACAGTTCATACATGAAATTGGTCATTCACTGGCACTGGGGCATGGCGGTCAGTCGCTTACCCAGATGAGCGAGGCTTATTCCCTGGATCAGCAGTGTTACCTGTTCAGAAATGATGTGGCCAGCTGGATCAATACCAATTACAAACCGAATTACCTGAGCATGATGAATTATTTATATTCATCAAATAATGGTCTGAGAGCTCGAACTACTGATGGACAGGATATTATGTTACTGGGATTCAGCCAGAATCTCTGCGGGACGCATGATCTGGACGAAAACCATTTGAATGAATCCGTCGGTTTCAACTACCCTTTAGACTGGGGCATGTATACCTGGAAAAGACAGGGTGAAATAC
>DSDZ01000340.1 GCA_011048475.1 Bacteroides sp.
CAGTTCTGGATGTGTTTTCCGGCGAACCGGCCATCAACAGGGATTTGCTGGATGTGATCACAATCGGGACACCTCATATCGCAGGATATTCCCTGGATGGAAAGGCCGGGGGAACGACCATGGCGGTCAGGGCGGTGAGCCGCTTTTTTAAACTGGGACTGGACCGGTGGTCACCTCCGCACATTCCCCCGCCGGATTCGTCCGGGATCCGGGCAGATGCATCCGGAAAGGATCGCGGGGCGCTTTTGTGGGAGGTGTACAGTCAGACGTACGATGTAACCGGGGATGACAGGAAACTTAGGGAAGATCCGGGCGCTTTCGAAATGCTCCGGGGGAGTTATCCGCAGCGCAGAGAACCCCCGGCCTGGACCCTCCGGCTCCGGGGAGGAACCGCCGGGACCGTTCAAGTATTCAGGACACTGGGATTCAATGTAATACAGGAATGACTGCAAAAAAATCATATAAATACCAAACAAAAAACCAATTATGTAAATGAAAACACAAGCTGACATTGGACTGATCGGACTCGCCGTGATGGGTGAGAACCTTGTATTGAACATGGAAAGCAAAGGCTACACAGTGGCGGTTTACAACCGGACGGTTGAAAAAGTGGACCGCTTCATGGAGGGGAGGGGGAAAGGGAAAAAATTTATCGGGGCGCATTCCGTGGAGGAATTCATCGCCTCCCTGGAACGGCCCAGAAAGGTGATGCTGCTCGTGAAGGCAGGAAAACCGGTGGATGATTTCATTGAAATACTGATCCCCCACCTGGAAGAGGGGGATATCATTATTGACGGGGGCAACTCCCATTTTCCCGACACCATCAGGCGGACAAAGTATGTGGAGGGAAAAGGATTGCTGTACATCGGGACCGGGGTGTCCGGAGGGGAAGAAGGCGCGCTGCTGGGCCCCTCCATCATGCCGGGAGGTTCGGCCGGTGCCTGGACCCACGTGAAAGAGATCTTCCAGGCCGTCGCCGCAAAGGTGGAGGACGGAACACCTTGCTGTGACTGGGTCGGGGCCAATGGTGCCGGGCACTTTGTCAAGATGGTCCACAACGGGATCGAGTACGGGGATATGCAGCTGATCAGCGAGGCTTACAGCCTGATGAAAAACCTGCTGGGCATGACCCATGAGGAGATGCACGAAGTATTCAGAGAATGGAACACAGGCGATTTGGACAGCTACCTGATCGAGATCACCCGGGACATCCTTGCGTTCAGGGATGAAGACGGGGAACCGCTGCTGGAGAAGATCCTGGACACGGCCGGACAGAAGGGGACCGGGAAATGGACAGGGATCGAGGCGCTGAATCTGGGCATCCCCCTCACGCTGATCGGTGAGGCTGTCTTTGCAAGGTGCCTCTCGGCACTGAAGGAGGAACGTGTGCAGGCTTCCAGGGTCCTGGAGGGCCCGGAACCCGTATTTAAAGGGGACAAAAAGGCATTTATCAGGGACATCGAACAGGCGCTCTATGCCTCCAAGATCGTTTCCTATGCACAGGGATACACCCTGATGCGGGAGGCGGCAAAGGAATACGACTGGGACCTGAATTACGGGGGGATCGCCCTGCTCTGGCGCGGGGGCTGCATCATTCGTTCCGCATTCCTGGCACGGATCAAGGAAGCATTCGACCGCAACAATGACCTGCCCAACCTGTTACTGGATCCCTTTTTCAAAAAGAAGGTGGAAGCGGCCCAGGCCGGCTGGAGGAGGGTGGTTGCCACCGCCCTGTCCAACGGGATCCCGGTGCCGGCATTCACCACCGCGCTCAACTATTTCGACGGCTACCGTTCGGAGCGCCTGCCGGCAAACATGCTCCAGGCACAACGGGATTACTTCGGTGCCCATACCTATGAACGGGTGGACCGGCCTCGGGGAGAGTTCTTCCATACCAACTGGACCGGCCGCGGGGGAGAGACCAGCTCCTCCACGTACAATGCCTGAAGGAATAGATTTACTGCTCTTTCCGGTGAGCCACACAGGCGCCCTGCTTAACTTCCGTCAGGACGCCTGTTTTTATAACCTTGGGAAAGGCATTCTCAGGAAAAAAAACCTGCGCATTCGCATGCACAGGCCCCCACATGTAAAAATTTTCTAATTTTCCTAGCTTTCCTAACTCCCTAACAGCCACGCAGTGGCTTCACCCATTAAACCCGCCCAGCCGGTGGTAGTTCTCCTGGGCATTGATGTAGTACGCTTTGTATTTGATGTAGTGGTTCCCTTTCTTATATTCCCAGTGGACGTTCTTGGCCTTGAAGATCTTGCCGATACACGCTTCAAAGATCAGGGTGTAATTGATCCCGGTGACCGCTTCTGCTTCCAGAATGCTTTTGAACTCAACGCTGCGGTCGGCGAAATGTCCGATCACGGGCAGCTGGTATTTTTTCTGCATTCTCTTTTTTCTGGCACCTTCGTTGATGATCGGAAGCCTTCGGTTTTCTGCCGGTTTTGCAGGCAGCGTTGCTGATTTGTCTGGCATTTTTCCCGTTTTGGTTATAATACGTAAATGTATATCAAAATGTTATGACTTGGCGAAAATTTATCAAAAAATTAATAAACCACAATAATCCGTTTGGTTGATCACCGAAATAGTGTATTTTTGGTCCGGTAGAGAAGGTGCCGATGATCACATGAGAACGCTGATCGCATATTCAAGCACGCTGGGATGCACCGAACAGTGTGCTTCGAGATTGAAGGCGGACCTGGGAAATGGCGTGGAAATGTTCAGGATTTCACGCCGGAGAAGGATCAACCTGCTGGACTATGACACGATCATCATCGGAGGGTCCATCCATGAAGGCACCATCCAGCGCTCCGTTAGAGACTTCTGTGAAAATCACCTGGAGGTTCTGCTGAAGAAACCCGTGGGTCTGTTCGTCTGTTGCACAGATCCGGAAGCCGATGAGAACCGCCTGATCGAAATTGCGTTCCCGGAAGAACTCGTGGAACATGCCCTGGCCAGCGGTTTTTTCGGTGGAGAACTCAATATGAAAAAGATGAACCTCCTCCAGAAGATCATGACCCGTAAAGCCGCAAGGCTGCAGACAGAGCCGGAGATCGATTTTCAGAAAATCCTCGAATTTGCACGAACGCTCCAGGAAGCCTGATCAGGGGAGGATCTCGATCATCCCGTCGAATACATGCGCCGCCGTTCCTGTCAGGTAAATATCCGAAAACTTGCTGTGATACTGGGATTTGAAAGATACATGCAGGTTCCCGCCCCGGGTGGTGACGTGGTATGAAAGAATGTCAGTCCTGAAATGATAGTATGCACAAATGGCAGCTGCCACCACACCGGTTCCGCACGAAAAAGTTTCATCTTCCACCCCGCGTTCATAGGTGCGCACCGAGATCCTGTTCGGTTCCCCGCCCTCCTCCACGAAATTCACATTGACGCCGCGTTTCCCGAAGCGCTTCTGCTTTCTGACCTCCCGTCCTTCGGCAGCTACATCGATCCGTGCAAGGTCCTTAACAAACCTGATGAAATGTGGGGAACCTGTATCCAGCAGGTAGCCGTCCTCCATCCACCTGATCCCGTCCACATCCCTCAGCTTCAGCCTGATTTCCCCGCTGGGCAGGATCGTGGCCGTGTGCAATCCGTCAATCCCTTCAAAGGTAGTCTCCATGCTGATGATCCCCAGCCTGCTGGCAAAGGCGGCGATGCATCTTCCCCCGTTTCCGCACATGGTCCCTTCATATCCGTCCGAATTGAAGTAAAGCATCTTAAAATCAGCCCTTTTCGATTCCATGAGGATGATCAGGCCGTCTCCCCCGATGCCGAACCTCCGGTCACAGAGCTGGCTGACCAGGCCGTGGTCGAATCCCGATGTGTCCTGTTCCCTTCCGTCAATGAGCACGAAATCATTTCCGGTACCGTGATATTTCGAGAATTGAACCTTCATCCCGGTGAAGCGTTAAAAAAGGTTAAACCTTTCGGGGAATGATAAATAATTTGCCCTGAACATTGTTATGATCGTATATTGCAGGTAAACAGGCACGGATTTTGATTAACAAATAAGGCTACACAAAGGTAACAATTAATACTGTCAAATAATGAATATCAAAAGATACATAGGACTGTTTGTCCTGGTAATGGCTGGTGCAGTCGCCGCGGTGTTCATCTATGCGAGGTACTTCCAGCCTGAATCCAGGGTTGTGGAGGTCCCCGCTGAACCCAGGATGCGGTACGTGAACCTTCCCGTATCCGATGAGGGCCAGGTACTCGATTTCACCGGTGCGGTGAACCGGTCCATCAATGCCGTGGTGCATGTGAAGACCAAGGAATTCAGGGAATATGCGGTCAATCCGTTCTATGAATTCTTTTTCGGGGAACAGCCCAGGACTGAGCGGACCCCGATCCTCGGCTTCGGGAGCGGGGTGATCATCACGGAAACGGGATACATCGTGACCAACAACCATGTGATCGAACGGTCCGATGAGATCCAGGTGGTCCTGAACGACAGGAGGGAATTCGATGCGAAGCTGATCGGGACCGATCCGACCACCGACATCGCATTGCTGAAGATCGAGGGGGGTGATCTGGAAAAACTGGAGTTCGGGGATTCCGATCAGCTCATGCTTGGAGAATGGGTCATTGCCATCGGAAATCCTTACAACCTCACAAGCACGGTAACCGCGGGGATCGTCAGTGCCAAGGCCAGAAACCTCAATATCCTGAGGGGGGACTTCAGCATCGAGTCCTTCATCCAGACCGACGCAGCGGTCAATCCCGGGAACAGCGGAGGGGCGCTGATCAATACCAGGGGGGAACTGGTGGGGATCAACACTGCCATCGCTTCAAGGACCGGTGCTTACACGGGATATTCCTTCGCGGTCCCGGTCAGCATCGTGAAAAAGATCGTATCCGACCTGATGGAATACGGAACGGTCCAGCGGGCCATCCTGGGTGTGACCATCCAGGACGTGACGGCAGAGCTGGCCAGGGAGAAGCAGTTTGACCGCATTGAAGGGGTCTACGTGAACGGGCTCCATGCAGAGGGTGCCGCCCGGAGTGCCGGAATCAAGGTGGGCGATATAATCATCTCCGTCAACGACATGCGCGTAAACAGCGGAGCGGAGTTGCAGGAGCAGATATCCAGGTACAGTCCCAACGACCGGGTACGTGTGGTCGTGAAACGCGACGGGAAACTGAAACAATTTGATGTGGTCCTCCGTAATATGGAGGGCGGTACCGAGATCGTCAGGGGCGGAAGCATCATCGAGGTGCTGGGTGCAAGTTTTGAACCGGTTTCGGACCGGGAAAAACATGCTCTTGGAATACGCAACGGATTAAAAGTTATATCAGTAAAGCCTGGAAAATTCATGAAGGTCGGGATCAGGGAAGGATTTATCCTGACCGCAATAAACAAAAGACCCGTAAATAGCGTTAATGACATTGCAGAGATCCTGGAAGGAACGGAAGGAGGAGTGATCATCGAAGGATTGAACGGGGACGGGAGCCGTTCCTACTTCGCCTTCGGAATGTAAAATATCCTTCGGCGGCAATACGTTTAAAGTGGAAAGGACCGATCCGGTCCCTGAGGGTTATAATGCTGCATCCATTAATTTAAATTGATTATAAATAAATAAGCATCTAACTTTGTAGAGGTTTTGTTTAATAATTTGATATTGAGGAGAGATAAATGAGACAGTTAAAGATCACAAAATCTATTACCAACAGGGAAAGTGCTTCACTGGACAAATATTTGCAGGAGATTGGTAAGGAAGAGCTGATCACTGTTGAGGAAGAGGTAGAACTGGCTCAACGGATCAAAAAGGGCGACAGGGCCGCACTTGAAAAACTCACAAGAGCGAACCTCAGGTTCGTGGTTTCCGTGGCCAAGCAGTATCAAAACCAGGGGCTCAGTCTTCCAGACCTTATCAACGAAGGCAACCTGGGGTTGATCAAGGCGGCCGAAAAATTTGACGAAACAAGGGGATTCAAATTCATCTCTTACGCTGTCTGGTGGATCAGGCAATCGATCCTTCAGGCTTTGGCAGAACAGTCAAGGATTGTGCGCCTCCCGCTGAACCAGGTCGGTTCTCTGAACAAGATCAACAAGGCGTTTTCAAAATTTGAGCAGGAGTATGAGCGCACACCGACCCCTGAGGAACTGGCGGAAGCCCTTGAATTGCCCAAGGAAAAGGTCTCCGATACACTTCGTGTGTCCGGACGCCATGTATCCGTTGACGCACCCTTTGTCGATGGTGAAGACAATAGTCTGCTCGATGTACTGGTGAACAATGATTCACCCAATGCGGACAACACCCTGATCAGTGAATCCCTTTCCAGGGAGG
>DSDZ01000339.1 GCA_011048475.1 Bacteroides sp.
CACGATCTCTCCCCTGGGAGTGTTTTCCCGGAAGTGGTCAAGCAGCGTTTTCAGGGATCCCCTGACAGTTTCCTCATGAACTTTGGTGAGTTCCCTGGAAACGGATGCTTTCCGTTCCTCTCCGAGGGTGCCGGCCAGTTGTTCCAGGGTTTTGCACAGCCTGAAGGGGGATTCATAGAAGATCATGGTACGCGGTTCGGCAAGGAGCTCACGGAGCCGCTTCTGCCTTCCTTTCTTATGGGGAAGGAATCCTTCAAAGACAAAACGGTCCGCAGGAAGGCCCGAGTTCATAAGGGCAGGGATAAAAGCGGTGGGTCCGGGCAGTGATTCGATATGAATTCCCTCATCAATGCATCTTTTCAGCAGCAGGTAACCGGGATCCGAGATCCCAGGTGTTCCTGCATCGGTGACAAGGGCGATGGATGCCCCGCCGAGAAGCTCCCGGATGATCCCGTCAAGGGCCCTGTGTTCGTTGAATTTGTGGTGTGAGCGGACCGGCTTCCGGATCTTCAGGTGCTTCAGCAGGATCCCCGTTTTCCGCGTATCTTCAGCAAGCACGAGGTCAACTTTCTCCAGGATTTCCACCGCCCGGAAGGTGATGTCGCCCAAGTTGCCGATGGGAGTGGGGACCAGGTATAATCCGGACATCTTATTTCTGAAACCTTCTTCTGACCAGGTGAAGGAGAAGGGTCACTCCTTCATGTTCCATCCGGCCGGCAAACCGCTGCCCGATGACCCCGGATGCATCTTCAAGTCCAGCTGCACTGTCGAGCTGCTCCAGGAAGGTGCGGCAGCCGGTGGTGTCCCCGTTAAACAGTTCGCGGATCAGGAAGAACCGGTCGTTGATCCCGATGCTCCGGCTGATGCTTTGGATGGGCTGGCCCTTGAGCCTGGAGTCCATATCGTCCCCCCGGCGGTTGGCCATGTTCTCATTGATGCTGGATTCGGTGCTGAATTTCTCGGCAAGGATCGCGGATTCCTTCCCGGCCGCGCTGCCGGCGGTCACCGCTTCCGGCTTTTCCTTCACCGCCGTCGCTTTGTCCCCTTCTCCGGAATCCGGTGCGGAAGGTTGCGGAATGGGTGCCTTTTCCGGCGGGGGAGCGGGACTGCGGTGCAGCTGTACCCGGTCCTCCCTGATCATGGTAAGAATCTCGTATACATTCCGGAGCTTTGACAGTGCCAGGTCCATTTCCAGGGCGGAACCCTCCGGAGAATTTTGGAGGTTCCCCACCAATTTTTCTATATCTTGTATATCTTTAGTCAATATTTCCAGGGTGTATTTTAATTCCATCATGGTTCCACACTTTTTTCTTGACGTTCTTACAAAACTAACGATAATCTTTCACATAATGTTATCTTATGTTTCTTGAGAACACGGTTGACAATTCAGAAGGAAAGGGCTGGATAGAAGTGATCACCGGATCCATGTTCTCGGGGAAAACCGAAGAGCTGATCAGGAGACTCAAAAGAGCAAGGATCGCCCGGCAGAAAGTGGAGATCTTCAAGCCCAGGATAGACGTGAGGTATTCCGAACAGGAAGTGGTCTCCCATGACGAAAATGCGATCCAGAGCACACCGGTCGATTCTTCGGCAAACATCCTGCTTCTGGCAAGCGGGATGGAGGTGGTGGGTGTGGACGAAGCCCAGTTTTTTGATAAAGGACTGGTGGATGTGGCCAACCAGCTGGCCAACAGCGGGGTCCGTGTCATCGTGGCGGGACTGGACATGGATTTCCGGGGCAAACCCTTCGGGCCCATTCCGGGGCTGCTGGCCGTGGCTGAATACGTAACCAAGGTTCATGCCATCTGCGTTCGCTGCGGGAGGCTGGCAAACTACACCCACCGTCTGGTTGAGGAGGATAAACTGATCATGCTCGGTGAAACGGACCTGTACGAACCCCTCTGCAGGGGCTGTTACAACCGGGCGATGAACGAAAAATAGAAATCAATGGAGTTTGAACTGTCCGCAGCGGAAGCCGGAAAGATCCTGCACGGCAGGGTCTCGGGGAACGGGGAGGTCCGTTTCCGGCATCTGGCCGTGGACAGCAGGACCCTGGCCCAATCGGAATCGACCATGTTCGTGGCGCTGGTCGGGGAACAGCACGACGGGCACGATTACCTGGAGGAGCTTTACCGGAGGGGTGTCCGTGCTTTCCTGGTGTCGAGAATGCCGCGGACGGAACATTTCCGGGGTGCGGGGATCTGCCTGGTGCAGGATACCCTGCGGGCTATGCAGGAGCTGGCGCTGGCAAGACGGAGGGCATTCGGGGGTGTGGTTGCGGCGGTGACCGGAAGCAACGGGAAGACCATCGTGAAGGAGTGGATATTCCAGTGTCTGCAAAACCGGATGCACATGTTCCGCAGTCCGAAGAGTTACAACAGCCAGGTGGGCGTGCCGCTCTCCGTCTGGATGATCAGCGACAGCCACGAACTGGCCGTTCTGGAGGCGGGAATCTCCCGGCCCGGGGAGATGGAACGGCTGCAACACACCATTCGTCCCCGGATCGGACTGTTTACAAACCTGGGAACAGCCCACCAGGAAAATTTCGGGAGTCCGGAGGAGAAACTGCAGGAAAAACTGATCCTGTTCCGCGATTGCGAAAAGGTGATCTGCAGGTCGGATCAGCTCATCGGAAAGAGATCGATAAAGGAGTATTTGCAGCAAATGAAGCCCCGGGTGGTGGACTGGTCACTGGTGGGCGATGCTGTGTACAGGTATGCCTTCCGGAAAAGGGAAGCAGTCCATTCGGAAATTTCCCTGAAATCACCTGCCGGTGATGCCTTATTCGAACTGCCTTTCGGCGACGAGGCATCCATCGAAAATTCCCTGCACACACTCACCTTCATCCTGGAAACAGGCATCCCGCTGCAGGAGGCCGTGCTGCAGATCGGCAGGATCGAACCGGTGTCCATGCGGCTTGAAATGCTTCGCGGGATCATGGGAGGGGTGATCATCAATGATGCCTACAATGCGGATATCGGGGGACTGGCCTCAGCGCTGGATCTGATGAACCAGCAGGACAAGAAGAATGGCAAGATGCTGATCCTTTCAGATTTGCTGCAGAGCGGGATGGAGGAAAAAGAGTTGTACGACAACATAGCCAGGCTGATCCGGCAGAAGGGGGTGGACGACTTCATCGGAATCGGTCCGGCCCTGATGCGGCACAGGACGGGGTTCCCGGAAACAAGTCGCTTTTTTCCCGATACCGATGAATTTCTGAAGCGGATGGACAAAACCCAGTTCAGGGACAAAACGGTCCTTGTGAAAGGGTCAAGGAAATTCGGTTTCGAAAAGATCACCAGGGAGTTGCAGTTGAAAACACATCAGACCTCACTGGAGATCGATCTGAACGCACTGGTGCACAACCTCAACATTTACCGCTCCCTGCTGAAGGATGGCGTAAAGACCATGGTCATGGTCAAGGCCCTCTCCTACGGAAGCGGCAATGTGGAGATCGCGAACCTGCTGCAGTTCCACCAGGTGGATTACCTGGCTGTGGCTTTCACTGATGAAGGCGCCGAGCTGCGCCGTTCGGGGATCTACCTTCCCATCATGGTCATGAATCCGGATCCTTCCGGATTCGGACCGATGCTGGATTTCCGGCTGGAACCGGAGATATACAGCTTCGGAGTATTGGAGCAGCTGTACGAGGTGCTCCGCTACCGGGGCATCCTGCAATACCCGGTCCATGTGAAGCTGGACACGGGGATGCACCGGCTGGGTTTTATGGAGGAAGAGACCGGCAGGTTGCTGCCCCTGCTGAAACGGGAAGCATTCAGGGTGGCCTCGGTCTTCACCCACCTGGCCGCCAGCGATGAACCGCAGCATGATTCTTTCACCAGGAAACAGATCGCTGATTTTGACCGCATGGCGGCAATTTTCTCGTCCTTTTTGGAGGCTCCTTTCGACCGGCATGTGCTGAACTCTTCGGGGATCGAACGATTCCCGGATGCACAGTACGAGATGGTCCGGCTGGGGATCGGGCTTCACGGGATCGGCCGGCCGCCTGCACTGATGCCGTCCAGTTCCTTCAAAACCCGCATCTCGCAGCTGCGAAAGGTAAAAGCCGGGGACACGGTGGGTTATTCGAGGGCCGGGAAACTGGACCGCGACAGTCTGATCGCCACCCTGCCGGTGGGGTATGCGGACGGACTGAACCGGAAACTCGGCAACGGGGCAGGAAAGGTGTGGGTCTCCGGCTGGCTGGTCCCCACGGTGGGGAACATCTGCATGGACATGACCATGATCGATGTCACGGGCCTGGAGGTCAGCGAGGGACAGGAAGTGGAGATTTTCGGAAGGCACCAGTCCGTGGCCGACCTTGCCAGGCAGTGCGGCACCATTCCCTATGAAGTGCTCACATCCGTTCCATCCCGGGTGAAAAGGGTCTATTTACAGGAATAGTCATGGAGGTACAGATTTCGGCGATCATCATCACCTTTAACGAGGAGCGCAACATCCGCAGATGCCTGCAGTCCCTCAAAGGGGTGGCTGACGAGATCGTGGTGGTGGACAGCTATTCAACAGACGGCACACGTGAGATCTGCCTGCAGTTCGGAGCCCGGTTCATCCAGCACCGCTTCATCGGCCACATCGAGCAGAAGAACTGGGCGATCCTTCAGGCAAAGCACCCCTGTATCCTGTCGCTGGACGCCGATGAGGCGCTGTCGGAGCAACTCCGTGAATCCATCCTGCAGGTCAGGGAAAAATGGACCCATGACGGTTATTATTTCAACAGGCTGACCAATTATTGCGGGAAATGGATCAGGCACACCAGCTGGTACCCATCCAGGAAACTGAGATTGTGGGATGCCAGGAAGGGGAGCTGGGGAGGGTTCAATCCCCATGACCGTTTCTACCTGAACAAAGGGGCTCCCCGGCGTTTTCTGAAAGGTGACATCCTGCATTATTCATACTATTCCATCAGCGAACACCTGGAAAAGATGAACACCTTCTCCACGATCCTGGCCCGCTCCTATTTCGAGCGCGGCAGAAAGGTGTACATCTTCAGTATCTTACTGCACCCGCTGTGGCGCTTCATGAAGGATTTCTTCCTGAAAACCGGATTCCTGGACGGCTATTACGGATTCATCGTCAGCGTGAACTCGGCCCACGAGGTGTTCATGAAGTATGTGAAGCTGAGAAACATTTATACGCAGGAAAAGGGCAGGCAGCAGAGAACCATCTGTTTCTTCAACAGCATGAACACCTGGGGGGGAGGGGAGAAGTGGCATTTTGACGTGGCCTCTTATCTGGTAAAACTACATTACCGTGCATTGCTCATCTCCTCTCCGAAGAGTCCCCTCTCCCGGAAGATCAGTGAGATCGGGGTCTCGGGGTACCAGATGCATATTTCCAACCTGAGTTTTCTGAATCCGTTCAAGATCAGGAGGCTGGTCAGGATCTTCAGGCAGGAACAGGTGGGTTCGCTGATCACAAATATTTCGGGGGATATGAAGGTGGCCAGCATTGCCGGGAAGATCGCCGGCGTACACAACATCATATACCGCAGGGGGAGTGCCATCCCCATCCGCAACAGCATTGTGAACCGTTACCTGTTCAGGAAGGTGGTCACCCACATCGTGGCGAACTCGAAGGAAACCAGACGCACCATCCTGGTGAACAACCAGCGGCTGGTTCCTGCCGAGAAGATCAGCGTGATTTATAACGGGGTGGACCCGTCCAGGTATCATCAGGCGATCGAACCGATGTACCGGCCGGGGGACGGAGAGATCGTGCTCGGTTCCGCAGGGAGGCTGTCGGAAGAAAAAGGACATCTGTACCTGCTGGAGCTCCTGGGAATGCTCCGCGGAACCGGTCACCGGTTCACCTTGCTCATCGCCGGGGAGGGAAGGCTGAGGAACTGGCTGCAGAAGAAAGCAAAAAAACTGGGCGTGGAATCCCAGACCCGTTTTCTGGGATTTGTGGAGGAGATGCCGGCATTCTTCCGTTCCATTGATATTTTCCTGCTCTCCTCGCATTACGAGGGATTCGGTTATGTGATCGCCGAGGCAATGGCCAGCAGGAAACCCGTGGTGGCATTTGATATCAAGTCCTCCGCGGAGATCATCGTCCACGGGGAGACGGGCTATATCACGGAGCATCACAACGTGGCTGAGATGGCGCGGTATGTGCTTGAACTGGCCGGCAACCTTTCCCTTCGCGAACAGATGGGCATGAACGGGAGGAAAAGGGTGGAGGAGCTGTTTTCCTTCGAGAAGAGCCGGGAAACGATCCGGGAACTGATCACCCGCCGTGATCATCCCTAGTGTATCTCCAGCGCCGGTGTGACCAGAGCC
>DSDZ01000479.1 GCA_011048475.1 Bacteroides sp.
ATTTTACCGCCTCCCTGAAATCGTACACCCGGTGGTAGGCCGCGCCCAGGTAATAATTCACATTCGCGGGAACCCCCCTCGAGGAAGCATAGTAGAGCAATTCGATGGCCTCGTCCAGCTCCCGGTTCAGCTTCACCATGCAAACACCGGCATAATACCTGTACAGGGCATCCGCCGGATATTTCTCCATCAGAACCCGAAAACCCTCCAGCGCTTTTGCATACGCTCCCTGCTGGTAAGCAGCGATGGATTCGTTTTTGATCTCAGGCTCACTGACGGCCGGTTGCTGACCGGCAAGGGGCAACTGGACCAGGCAGATCACCAGTCCCGCCGCGGCCAGGAAGTATCTTGCGGAAATTGTAAACATATTGCCGGAATATCTGTTTTTAAAATTGATGTAACGCGTCCTGCGCGCTGATCAAAAATAGCAATAATAACGGGTGATCCGTCCCGCCTGATTGTTAATAAACATTTGGCGGGAAGGTTCCTTGATATTGCATCAATTCTTTGTACATTTAAAAACTCTAACAGATATGTCAGCACTGAAACCAGGAGACCCGGCTCCCCCCGTAAATGCGGTGGACCAGGACGGAGAAAAGATCACGCTTGAAGAATTTAAAGGGAAGAAGCTCGTCCTCTATTTTTATCCAAAGGACCAGACACCCGGCTGCACAGCAGAAGCTTGTGACCTCCGGGACCATTATGAAATGTTCCTGAAGCAGGGCTACGAGATCATCGGGGTAAGCGGGGACAGCCAGGAGTCCCACCGGAAATTTATCAGTAAGAACAACCTCCCGTTCAAACTTATCTCGGATGTTGATAAAAAAGTGATGCGGGCCTACGGGGCATGGGGTGAAAAAAAGATGTACGGGAAATCCTACATGGGCACACTCAGGAAGACCTTCGTCATCAGTGAGGAGGGGATCATTGAGCGGATCATTGACAAAGTGGACACAAAAAAACACAGTCAGCAGATATTTAGCGATTTATCATATTAACAGTAAAAAGCATCATGAGCAACGGCAAAGAAACCGATCAGAAGCAGGAAAAACTGAAAGCGCTGCAGCTTACCCTGGACAAGATCGAAAAGGGTTATGGAAAGGGTACCATCATGAAACTGGGCGACAATGCCATTGAAAATGTTCCGGTCATTCCCTCGGGGTCCATCGGGCTCGACCTGGCGCTCGGAGTGGGCGGGTATCCGCGGGGAAGGGTCATTGAGATCTACGGACCGGAAGCCTCCGGGAAAACCACCCTGGCCATCCATGCCATTGCCGAAGCACAGAAAAACGGGGGGCTTGCTGCCTTCATTGATGCAGAGCATGCTTTCGACCGCTTTTACGCAAAAAAACTGGGGGTCGACATTGAAAACCTGTATATCTCCCAGCCCGACAACGGGGAACAGGCCCTTGAGATTGCCGATCACCTGATCCGTTCGGGCGCCATCGACATCATCGTGATCGATTCGGTGGCGGCACTCACGCCCAGGGCGGAGATCGAGGGAGAAATGGGTGACTCAAAGGTGGGGCTGCAGGCCCGGCTGATGTCACAGGCACTGCGGAAGCTGACCGCCAACATCAACCGCACCCAGACCACCTGTTTTTTTATCAACCAGCTCAGGGAAAAGATCGGTGTCATGTTCGGGAATCCGGAGACAACCACCGGAGGGAATGCGCTGAAATTCTATGCATCGGTCCGCGTGGATATCAGGCGGATCGGACAGCTGAAGGAGGGCGAGGATGTGCAGGGGAACAGGACCCGCGTCAAGGTGGTGAAGAACAAACTGGCTCCGCCTTTCCGCAAAGCTGAATTTGATATCCTGTATGGGGAAGGCATCTCCAGGAACGGAGAACTCATCGACATGGGGGTGGATCTGGGAATTCTGAAAAAGAGCGGTTCCTGGTTCAGCTACGGAGAAACAAGGCTGGGACAGGGAAGAGATGCGGTGAAGAACCTGCTCAGGGATAATCCCGAACTCGCGGAGGAACTGGAAGGGAAGGTAAAGGCCGCCCTCCTGGCCCGGGAAGAATCTCAACCCTGATCATCGGATGAATTTTCTGCTTCATTTTATTTTTATTGCCTCCTTTCTGCTGATCTATATCATTGCGATCATTATCCTGAAGCCCTTCCGGATCCACCACAAAAGGCCCGTATCAACTGTTTTTATCAAGGTGAGCTACCTGGTCTACCTGGCCTGTTTCATGCTGCTGGCTTACCTGGTCCTGTTCTATTCCGCGGGAATTGAACCGGAGGAAGACACCGAGGAGGAAAGGATCCTGAACATATTCACCCTGTTCAGCGTTTTTGCCTTTTTTGTTCCCAATGCGGGGATCATGATCCGAAGAAGGATCAGGTCATGGCGCATTCCATACAATTACCTGATCACCGCCCTCAATTTCCTCATCGCTGCGGGACTGGTGTGGTACATTATCGACATGCCCTGGCAGTTCAGGTAACCCTGCAGAAAGCGAGTGCTTTAACCAGCTTCTCCTCATCGCTCATCTCCCCTTCCAGCCACCGGATCCGGATCCCCCGCCTTTCCATGCCGCGGAAATAGGTCATCTGCCGCTTGGCGAACCGGTGGATGGCAGTGTTGAGCGTTGAAAACATCTCCTCACGGGAAATTTCCTTTCGCACGTACCTGGCCACATGGCGGTACTCCAGGCCGTAATAATCCATCTTTTCCGGCGGGATACCCCGCTCCAGCAGGCCCCGGACCTCCTCCACCAGGCCTCCGGAGAGCCGTGCTTCAAGCCGCCGGGTGATCCGTTCCCTTCGCCGGTCCCTGTGATACCTGATCCCGATCACAGGGGTGCCGGGGGACAACAAAATATCATCCTCCTCCCTCTCCCCCGGCCCTCCATGCTGGTAAGCGGCGATCTCGATGGCCCTGATCAGTCGTTTCCTGCTGACGGTGTCGGTCACATTGTGCAGCGGCCCGTAAGACTCGAGCATCTGTTTCAGCTCCGCCATCTCCTTCCCCTCCAGTTCTTCCCGCAGGACCCGGTCCACAGGCACCCTGGCCATCCGGTAATTGCGCAATACCGATTCCAGGTAGAGCCCCGTTCCCCCGCACATGACCGGCACATTCCCCCGATTTGTGATCTGAAGGAAAGCTTCTCTGAAATCCTGCATGAAGCGGTACACGTTGTACTCCTCTCCCGCATCGGCGATGTCGATCAGGTGAAAGGGCACCGCTTTCCCTCCGACCAGGTAATCATCATAATCCTTCCCCGTCCCCAGGTCCATTCCCCGGTAAACCTGACGGGAATCCGCACTGATGATCTCTCCCCCCAGCCGGCTTGCCAGGAGGGCCGCAAACCGGGTCTTGCCGGCAGCAGTGTGCCCCAGCACGGTAACCAGTTCCGGTTTCCTTCCTTCCATTGATCCCAAATTTACCGAAACAGATGGTTTTTTGTACATTTGGATCCGTAATTCCCCATGGCGAACCGGATCAACATAAAGAACAGGAAGGCATTCCACGACTACCAGGTCCTGGAAAAGTACGTGGCGGGCCTGCAACTGCAGGGTACCGAGATCAAAAGTATCCGCCAGGGAAAGGCAAGCCTTGCGGAAGCTTACTGCCTTTTCATCAGGGATGAACTCTACGTCAGGGGCATGCAGATCGCCGACTATGCCATGGGGAGTTACAACAGGCACGAGCCGGGACGCGACCGCAAGCTGCTGCTGAACAGGACCGAGCTGAAGAAACTTCAGCGGAAGGTGAAGGAGAGCGGGCTGACCATCACCGCGCTGCGCATCTTCCTGTCCGATTCCGGGTATGCCAAGCTGGAGATCGGACTGGCCAGGGGAAAGAAGGAATATGACAAACGTGAAACCATCAGGCGGAAAGATACCCAGCGCCAGATGGAACGCCTGAAGAAGATCAAATAATCACTGGGAGAAGAAGAATTCATTCAGCTCGCGCAGCTCCTCCAGCGTCAGGTCCAGTTCATAGTCGAAATAGGCATCCACGGTCTTCAGCAGCTCCTCGAACGAAATGGTCCCGTCCCCGTCCTCATCCAGCGGCCTGAACCGTTCCGGGATTTCAGCAACAGAGGGCACCTGGTAACTGTCCCGGATCACATCCAGGTAGGCATCCACATTCTCCCTGTCCATGGCCACATCCCTGTACTGCATCCCTGCCAGGAACTGATCTTCCGTGATGGTCTCTCCCGCATCATTCACCCAGGCCCCCGGTGCGGTGCCGGATTCCCTGTCCAGGTAGTCCGGGACCCCGTCCGCGTCTGAATCCACCGGGCATCCGAGACTGTCAACCTCGGTCCCGAAAGGCGTACCGGGACACATATCGGATACATCAAGTACAAAATCACCGTCCTCGTCATCCAGCAGTACCGGGTCAAACTCCACATCGGCGTACATCAGTTCGACCGTTCTGGTCCTCGGATCAGAGAACAGGTCCAGATGGAAGGAGAGGTGGGAAAAAATGTAGCTGTCGTTCCCCCTGGCACCCCGGGTGCTGGTCCCGCTGTAGGCCACATTGTCCAGCACATCCGTCAGTGTATAATGATATTCCAGCCCCAGGGTGAAAAAGGCACGGTCACTGATCCGGAAATGCGCACCCACTCCCGCGGGAAAGGCCAGTGCCCGCTGGTTGTAGTCGCCCAGGCCGAATTCCTGCTGCTCCCGCTTGCGCAGGTCCGTTTCAAAGACATAATCACGGTGCATCAGCTGTGCGGGACCCGGATCCGATTCATCCACATCCCTGATGGTCCCGTCCGACCAGTAATAATACGGGGCACCGGTTCCGTCGGTCAGGTCCCCCTTCGCACTGAAGCTGATGTTTTCCACACCCAGGGAAAGATATGGCCTCACCAGGGAGGACGAAGGCAGTACATGTCCGAACCGGTACTCCGCGTTGACCCCCACCACATACAGGTCTGTCTGGAAATTCAGGTTCCGGCCCAGCTCACCGTGGGCATATTCGCTCCCGTTCAGCCGGCCCATGGTGAAATTGAAGTTGGCAATGAAATGGTGCTGCCGGTCTATGAAAGTGGCCACATTCACCCTTCCCGCCGGATTTCCCACCGCTGCACTGGTGTAACTGTTTTTTACATCCCCCCGGAAATTCAGCATCCCGTAGGAAAGCGAAACAACCGGCTTGTAGACCGGGTTTTCCACGGTATCGATCCGCTGAAGCAGGGAATCATAATCGATCTCCTGACCGGTAAGCCACACCGGAGCCATCGCGAGGAGGCAGAGCAACAGCCTGTATGGAATAGATCGCAGCAAGTGCCTTATACGTTACTCAGTTACTGCCGGCCGGGCGGGACCCCGATCCGTCTTCCGTTCCTGTAGGCCACCACAAAAGGACCGTCAGCAGAAGGCAATCGCTGGACCCAGTCCCTGAAAGCACTGGCCTGTTCGTAATCTTCAAAATAACCGGCGGTATATTTATAAAAACCTTCATGTTGCTCCACGAAAACCTCCCTGTCGATCCCCTCGCTCCTGAAAAGGGCATTGGCATCAATCGGGCTCTCCGTGGCGATGAGCTGCACCCGGTAATATACCCCTTCTCCGGCCGGAGGTGTCTGGGCCGGACCCTGTGACCCGGAAGCGGTTGGCAGAGGAGTTGTTTCCCGGGATCCGGAAGCGCCTGATGCCTGGGTTGGAAGCCGGGATTCTGTTTCCCCGGCCTGAGTGGGCCGCACCCGGTCGGTCACGCCTTCCTGCTGCCTTCCGGCGGAGGCCGGGACTGTGCCGGACTCCAGGAGCTGTCTTTTTTCCGAGAGGGTGAGGGCATCGAGATCCGCATCCACCTGCCTGATCTCCACAACCCGGTTGTCCTCTCCCTCAGTATAGGTGAACAGCCCGTCCACGGCCATCTCCGATTGGGGCTCGCCCTGCTTGGGGACCAGGCGGTAACTCACTTCGAACAGTGGTTCTTCCGGCAGTTTCATCCAGATGAATTTTACGGTGGAGGCCGCAAAAGAGACGATGGCATCATGATTGTCCTCCTGCTCGAACAGGTACCCGGAAGGAATGGTCTCTTCGATCTTGGCATATTTGCTCCTCCGGGGGTTTTCCACGAGCAGCCTGATCACATAGGCCCCGGAACCCAGCAGTTGCGGTTTCTGCCGGATCACCG
Organism: Bacteroides sp.; assembly: GCA_011048475.1. Classification (GTDB taxonomy): domain Bacteria; phylum Bacteroidota; class Bacteroidia; order Bacteroidales. The sequence goes on from DSDZ01000479.1 coordinate 6,110, forward strand.
TGACCATGGTTTCCGCCTGCGGGGCTTCCGCAGCCCGATCACCCGGCGCTCCGGTCATTCCCCTCTGAAAATCCCCTATGTCGACAACCATGGAGGGATCCACCGACGGATTCGGAATGATGGAAATCTCCTTTGTTTGCTCAATGTTCAGGAACCTCCGCTCATCCCCCACCACATATGCAAAGAC
>DSDZ01000481.1 GCA_011048475.1 Bacteroides sp.
GCAGTCTCCTCTGGCGGCAGATGACCAGTGCAACCAGCAGCGCCATTCCGTAGAACACGATGGAATACTTGTTGAGCCATCCCAGTCCCAGCACCGGGATCATCCACAGGAGCTGGCACGGATCCTGCCTCTGTATCATCCGGAAGACCACCACCGCTGACAGCAGCCAGAAAAGATGGTCGAATATCACCGGCTGGAGCAATACAGACGGTCTCAAGAAGGCCGTTGAGAGCAGGTATGCGGTCAGTCCGGTCACCTGTGCGAACCATCCTCCCCTGAGCTGTCTGATGAGCCAGCCCACGATGAACATGCCCGCGCATCCGGCCAGGGCAGGGATCAGCCGGAGGGCCAGGACAGAATCCCCCCAGATAAACGTGTGGATCCGGATGATGAACGCCAGCAGGGGAGGTGTGCTGAAATAACCCCATGCCGGATGGGCGGCCTGGGCCAGGTACAGGTATGCGTCCCGCTGCAATCCGTAATTGGTTGCCGTGAAGATATGGATCATCAGTTTTGTGATCGTGAACAGGAGGATGATCCAGTAATCTTTCATCCAGCTGGAGAACTTAGTCATCGGTATGTATCTTTTTTCGGTCATCGTGTTCTGCCGGGATGGGAATGGCCAGCTGTTTTGCTACCCCGGTTTTCATTTACCTGCTTTGCTGTATTGGAACCTGGATCTGGTTTGCTGCCCGTGGATCTGCCCCGGCCCTGGTCCAGCCGGCGGAAATAATCCCTGGAGGCCCTCATCACATGGGGCGAGAGCAGCAGGGCAGAGAGCATGGTGGGGAACGCCATCAGCGCGTAGGCGCTGTCAATGATGCCGACCACCGCCCCGAGGGTGGCCGTGGCTCCCAGCGGAATGGAGAGGATATAGAACCACTTGTAGAGGTTACTGTACCTGGCCCCGAAAATGAACGAGAAGCATTTCGTACCGTAATAGGGAAAGGCAAGCATGGTGGAGAGGGCAAAGATGGTGACAGAGGCAATGAGCAGGTAGATCCCCGCACCCGGGATCCCGGTCCGGAACGCATCGGCTGTCAGCGTGATCCCGTCGGATTCCCCCGAATTCCATACCCCGGTGATGATCAGTGCCAGGGCGGTCATCGTACACACGATGATCGTATCCACCACCGGTCCCAGCATGGCCACCAGTCCCTCCCTCACCGGCTCATTGGTCTTTGCCGCCCCGTGGGCCATGGGGGCGGTTCCGATGCCCGCCTCGTTGGAAAAGGCACCCCTTCTCACACCGGTGACTACCAGGGCTCCCAGCGATCCGCCCAGCACGGATTCGGCGGTGAACGCATCCCGGAAGATCAGGGCCAGTCCGGGAATGATCCGGTCCGGGTTGGAAAAGATGATGTAGAGCACAGAAAGCACATACAGCACCACCATGAAGGGAACCAGTCTCCCGGTCACTTTTCCGATCCGTTTGATCCCTCCGAAAACCACCAGTGCGACCAGCGAACTGAAAATGAGCCCCGAGACCAGGTTTGAGGCGAATCCAACCTGCACCCCTGCGGGGACCAGCACCAGGTCCCGGATGGCCTGGGTCAGCTGGTTCGCCTGGAACATGGGCAGCACACCGATCATGCCCATCATGGAAAAGAAGACAGCCATCGGCCTCCATTTTCTGCCCAGCCCTTCCACGATAAAGTACATGGGTCCGCCCTGGATCTCCCCCCGGGAATCCCTTCCCCGGAACATCACGGCCAGGGTGCAGGTGAAATATTTGGTGGTGACACCCAGGATCGCGCTGACCCACATCCAGAAAATGGCCCCCGGTCCGCCCATGGTGATCGCAATGGCCACCCCGCTGATGTTCCCCATGCCCACCGTGGCGGCCAGGGCGGTGGAAAGTGCCTGGTAGTGGTTGATCTGTCCCTCCTCCAGGGGATTGTCGTACCGGCCAAGCAGGATGCGGACCGCATGCCGGATATACTTCAGGGGCATCAGCCTGGAGTAAAACAGGAAGTAGGTTCCCCCTCCCAGCAGCAATACCAGCAGGGGAGCACCCCAGACCAGATCGGCCAGTGAGGTGAAGATCCTTTCCATGCTGCCCAGGTGATCTGCTCCTTCCCGCATCATCCGGTGGATTAGTCCACGATCCCCATTTTCCGCATAAGGAAGGAGGCATTCATGTTCCTGGCGATCCCCCTTCGGATGGTATAGTCGAAATGCAGCTCCATTTCACTGATCGTGCTTTCGAAGCAGTAGTTGATTACCTGGCGCGGGTGGGACTGCTCCAGCTCGCCCAGGGAAAGATCGTGGGTGGCGATGAAACAGAGGATGGGATATCCGAGCGATTTTTCGATCAGTCCCACCGACCCGAGCAGTTTGTCCGTGGTGTTGGTTCCCTTCAGCACCTCGTCCAGCAGGATCATCAGCGGTTCGCCCTTTTCCATCCGGTGCACGATCTGCTCCAGCCGTTTGATCTCCGCCAGAAAATAGGATTCTTCCTCTTTCAGGGAATCGGCTGTCCGCATGCTCGAATGCAGACCTGTGAAACGTCCCCTGAATTTTGCGGCACAGACGGGACAACCGGCGTAGGCAAGGACGGTATTGACACCCAGGGAACGGAGGAATGTGGATTTGCCGGCCATGTTGGCACCGGTGATGATCACCACCTTTTCCCCGTCGATGGCGAGGTTGTTGTCCACCCTCCGGTGAGCGGGGATCAGCGGGTGTCCCAGTTGTTCCACAAGCAGCGCTCCCGGCTCCCCGCCCGGTTCCCCCGGCTCCCTTTTCTGCGCACCGGATTTCCCGGCGGGCGCTTCGTTCTCCACTTGAGGTGCTCCGTTTCCCCCTTCCAGCACCGGGTAGACGTATCCGGGATGGTTGAACGCAAAACCGGCCAGGCTGATCCGCGCATCCGTCAGGGCGGTCAGTTCGATCCACTGCATGATCTGATCCCGGTTCTGCCGCTTCCACCGTTCGAGCAGGTGCAACATGATGAAATCGAACAGGAACAGGCTGTTGAGAACGATGCCCAGCAGCATGTTCAGCCGCTGGTCAAACAGATTGAGCAGTTTTGAAAGCCGTTTTACCTCATGCTGTCCGGCCCTGGCCAGGTTTTGTTGGTGTTCCAGATCCGGATGCCCGAATTCAGCTTCAGCAATGATCTTCAGCAGTGCGGCATAGCCTTCCAGGAGCGCATTCTTTCTGGAGATATCCGACTGGTAGCGGTTGGTGCGGGCGAGAAAGGGAGCCAGCATCGCCCAGCTGAACAGGAGCAGGGGCAGGTAGAAGTTAAAATATGAGGAGTCGGTGATCCCCAGAATGAGGATCGTGACCGAGATGGCCGAAACCCCCAGTGCCAGCGGGATGAGCCATCGGTTCGAGCTGATATAGGTTTTTGCTGAAAGCCACCTGGAAAGCTCCTCCAGGTCGTCCCTGTTCTCCCGGATCAGCCGGGCACGTGCGGTGAAATCCTGCCGGAAATCGATCCGGTCCGACAGGTCCCGGTGGATTTCCTGACGCCACCTGATCTCAGCGGGACCTTCCGGTTCTGTTGTAAGGAACCGGGCCAGCAGCTCGCTTCCCTTCAGGGTGGCGGTGCGGTTCATGTACTGGAACAGGGAACCTTCCCCGAAGATATCCAGGTCATGGGACCAGGGATGGGAGCGGTCGGCATACATTGCCCCGTTTGGCAGGTCACTGAACCGGTGCTCCAGGCAGTCCATCTCGGTTTCATTGAGCGATTCCAGTTCCCGGAGGATCTTTCTGCGGCTGTTCCGGCGGTTGTGCAGGCCCACCAGCCAGAAAAAGCAGATCCCCGTCAGGAGGGCCGCCCAGTAAAACAGGGTGTTCTCTGTCCGGATCCCGAGGACCAGGAAATAGATCGCTACGGCGGCGGAACCCAGTCTGAGCAGGGAGATGGTTCCGATCAGCCTGGAAAGTTTCCTGATGGCCTGCCGGATATCACGGATACGTTCGTTGTAGATGCCGCGGAGGCGGTCACTGGTCATGTGCAGAAACCGGATTTGCCCAAAGATAGGAAAACCCGCTTACATCCACATGGAACAGTCGATCACATGGATCATGATTTCGGTAACTTCTCCCGGGTTCACGACCACCAGTCCCGGCAGATGCGAGCTGATCCACGCATCGAAGTAAAATCCCATATCTGTCTTCACGAGGTACAGATACCTGCCGGCTTCCAGGGGCACCTGGAAATATCCCCATGAATTCGGCCTGGCAATTGCCACCGGCGCCATCAGCAGCATTTCTTCGGGAAAGTAGCAGTCGACGGGAGCCAGATTCGTGGCCAGGACGGAGTCCATCAGTGCGTAAGGGTAGAAATAGACGTCATGGACCACGGGGGCAAAATCATACTGCTCTGTCATGGTAGAATCGTCCACCGGGATGGTGAGGTTTCCGAAAACGCCCTGGGAAATGGTGGGTTCGGTGAGCCCCTCGGGAGTGATGTAAATTCCAGAGTCGGCCTCATGATAGATCACCAGGGGAGGCGCACCCTCGGTACAGGAGTGTTTCAGAAGTGCTTCCAGGGGGAACTGCTCCTGGTAGAATTGCCGTCCGTGCATGTCGGTGGCGATCAGCCTGTACCAGTCGCCTCCCAGGGGAATTTCATAATCATTCGTACCAGAGTACAGCGGTGCGTTCAGCACCTGCCGGTGATTCATATATACAGACAGGCTGAACTGCGGCGCGGGAATCCAGAGACCATCCGGACCCGGAACCGAGTCAATGCTTCCTGCCGGAAAGACATCGGAATAAAATACCCTGAGGCAAAACCGCTCCACAAAATCCACAGGGAACCGCACGTAGCCGAAATCTGAAGGGGAGTGGCCCTCCACACGGACCACCTGTACATGCAGGTCGGTGGTCTGCTCATAGTCGATCACGAACGGAACGGGAAGGGGGCGGCTTACCAGGTGGGCCAGCGGGGAGCCTTCCACGGAGGTGGCCCAGAAGATCGCTCCCGCATCATCAATGAGCATGAACTCCGTGAGCCGGTAGCGGCCCACCGGCAGGGTAAGGCTCTCTGTGATGTACTGGTCCCCGAACCTGTAAAGGGGGAGATATTCCTTTTCCGCGACAATCTCGCCGTTCTCTCCGGTGATGGTGACCAGCGCGGCGGTGATGAACAGGTCGGATCCTGCAGATTTCAATGCCCCGTCATCCGTAAATTCAAGTCCGAACCGCAGGGTCCCGGCCTGTTCCTTGCGGGAACAGGAATTCCAGAGCGCGGAGAAGGCAGTCAGAACAGCGACTACAAGTATGATTCTTTTCATGGCATGCAATTTTAAAATGTACTCAAATGGCCCGGTGCAAATGGCCCGGTGCAAATGGTCAGGGACGGGCACGATCTTTTCAGGTATGTCCTGGTCCCTTTTAAGCAGAAGATGCAGGAACAGGGTCACGGGTTGCATAACTGGATCCCGTTATGCTCTCTGAGAGAATACTTTCTTCTTGAAATTTAAGATTATATCATTGATTTGTCGTAATTTTCTATAAGAAAACTTTCCGATTTTACATTTCGCAGCGCAACATGATGAACTGTGCCATCGGTTAATATATTAGACCAGCAAAAATATGTCAGGGCATCTGATCCCAATAATCAGCAAATGGATAGAGCGTTCGATTTACGATCCCGGAGACAGTGACGATGTATACCTGCTTAAACGGATCCACTGGGTTTCATTACATGTAGCCATTTTTCTTGTTTCAACCATCATTCCGTTGTCGCTGATCCTGCACATACCGAAATGGACTGTGATGGGAATTGTATATGTGGGCTTTCATTTTACCCAGCTCATTGTTTTCCACAAAATCCGCCGTGGTATTGAATGGTTCGGACTGGTAACCCAGCTTTTTCATGTGATATTTGCTTTTGTGATGGTGATGATTACCGGAGGAATATTACATTCAGGCGGGGCAGTTTTTATAGGTATGATTGGTCCTTTATATGCACTGGTTTATCCAGGCAGAAGACGGGCCATCATGATGTTGATTTTTTATTTGTTTACCGTTATTTCTGCAGCCATTCTTCAGCCTTTTATTCCTCCTTATCCGCCCATAACACCGGTAATCAACCTATTCATGTTCGTGAATCAGTTTTCGGTCGTCGTTGTTGTTAATTTTTTCACACTCAGATATTATGCGAGGCAGACGATTCAGATGAAAATATTGGAATCATTTCGTTTAAAAGAGCTCGATGAAATGAAAACAAAAATCTATACCAATATCACACATGAATTCCGGACCCCTTTAACGATCATTCTGGGTATGGCCGATCAGATTGCTGCGAATCCATCCAAAATA
>DSDZ01000221.1 GCA_011048475.1 Bacteroides sp.
CTCCGCGTTGCATATGAGATACTTCTGATCCGACGGGGTTTCCGCGGCAGCCTTCCATTTCTCCCCCGTGGGAAAACCTCCGCCCGACCTGCCGCGCAAGCCGCTGCGGATGACCATTTCGCATACCTCGCTGAAGGTATAGCTGCGGATGATCTTCAGAAAAGCGCTGTACCCTCCCCTTCCCACATATTCTGCAAGGGAAAAGGGATCGATGATGCCGCAGTGTTCAAGGACGATCCTTTCCTGCAAAGCAAAAAACGGGAGTTCCCCCAGGTTGCGGACATCGTTCCAGGATTCCTGGCCCTCCACGGGCAACTGTCCGATCACCTGCCCGGAGGGGATGGAGGAATGGAAAACATCATCCAGCAGTGCGGGCACCCTTTCTGCCGTTACTTTGCTGAAAAACAGCCTTGTGCGTCCGGGAAGCTGGATGGACAACACCGGTTCCTCTGTCGTGAGCCCGATGCTGCCCGTCTCACTGACCTCCGCATCCATGCCCCGCTCCTGCAGGTAGCTCCGGACAGCCTGACGGGTTGCCCCGGCTCCAGCCGCCATCCCCGGGGTGGTACTGTTCAGCATGATCAGTGGTTTACGCACAGTTCTCCGGCTCAGCAGCGCCATCTGCTCCAGCGCTTTCCCGTCCAGCTCAGAGGGTTCAGCCTGGGCCAGCCTGAACAAGAATTCCTTATCGGGCTTCATCCTCGCGGTATTGGTTGATAATCTCCCTGAGCCTTTTCACCGTGACGCCCGGGTAATAGGTTCCGTTCACGGCCATCACGGGAGCATTCCCGCATGCACCCAGGCAGGACTGTACCTCCAGGCTGAAGAGCCGGTCCCTGGTCGTTTCTCCGTCTCCGATATCCAGGATCTTCCTGATCTCCCCGAGCAGGGCCCCGGAACCATCCAGATGGCATGCCGAACCGTTGCATACAGTGATGTGATATTTCCCTACGGGACTGAATGTGAACTGGTTGTAAAAAGTGGCAAGACCGAACACCTTGCTGGAAGGAAGGGAAAGATGGGTCCCGATCCTGGCAATGGCCTCCTCGGGTATATAACCCAGCTCGTCCTGTACCGCCTGCAGGATCGGAATAAGCGCATTCCGCTTGATCTGAGGGAACCTCCGAAGGATTTCGCCGATACGGTCGGACTGGGTTGGCATAGAACCGGTCAGTATCTACTTGTCAGGTCAAAAACTAACAAAAATCACAGAACTCACAAAGATATTGATTATGTTTGTTATTTGAAAAACAGAACCCTATTTGAACGCATTATAAATTGAAGGGATCTAGTCCCTGATTGATTATCTTTAACGATATTATATGCCATGGCGCTGGTAAGAAAAGAGATCAGGATATGCATGGGGAGTTCCTGCTTCAGCAGAGGCAACCGGCATACCCTCCAGCTGGTCCAAAAATACCTGAAAGACCATCACCTGGAGCGCGACGTTGTACTGAAGGGGAGCCACTGTTTTGACCAGTGCAGCAATGGCCCCATCCTGAAAATCGACTCCAGGGTATATGAGAATGTAAACCGGGATCATATCATTGAGATCCTGGAAGAGGAACTGGGAGATCTTTAACCGACAAAAGATGGAAGCCCTTCTGAAGGTCAATGAGGATAAATGCATCGCCTGTTATGCGTGTGTACGGGCATGCCCTGTAAAGGCGATCCGTGTCAGCACCGGGAAAGAAAAGCCCGAAATCATCGCCGGGCGTTGTATCGGATGCGGCAGCTGTGTTGCAGCCTGTGGCCCCGGGGCCATTGAGGTGAGGGACTCCAGGGGGGAGCTGAAACGCCTCCTGAAAAAAAAGGACCGGGTGGCTGCCCTGGTGGATCCTTCCATCGCCGGAGAATTCCCGGATATCACGGATTACAGGAAATTCGTGCAGATGCTCCGGACCCTGGGATTCGACCTTGTGCATGAAGTTTCCTTCGGGGCCGATCTGGTGGCCAGGGCTTACGGCGAACTGTTCGCCCACAGCAAGGGGAAATATTACATCATGACGAATGATCCCGTGACGGTGTCATATGTTCAGAAATACAGAACATCACTGATTCCAAACCTGGCGCCCATCCTGCCCCCGGCAGCTGCGACCGCCCGCGTGGTGCGGAAAATCACAGGCGACGATCCCCGGATGGTCTACATCAGTCCCCTCATCGCCAGCAAAAACGAGATCCTCGGTTTTGAAGGGGACGGCAGGATCGATCTGGCCATTACCTTCGTGGAGCTGCGGGAATTGTTCACCGAGGCCGGGATACACGAATCGGATCTTGAATACAGCGATTTTGACGAGCCTCTCGGATACAGGGGATCCCTGTTCCCGCTGGCCAACGGGATCATCCAGGCAGCCGGGATCAATGAGGAACTGTCCGGTTCAAAAGTGATCACCATCGAGGGGAAGGGTATCATCGACGGCCTTGCTGAATTCGAGGAGCACATCAGTACCATTAAAAGCCATTTCAATCTCTTTTACAAGGAATTCCTGATGGGCAGGGGAACCAGCCTGGGCGGCAAACGGTACCTGCGCCGAAGTCACCTGATCAGATATGTGAACAAACGGTTCAGTACCCTGGACATGGATGCCTGGAAAGCGGCCATGGAGCGGTTCAGGGATGTGGACCTGTCCCGGGTTTTCAGGGCCGACGACCAGTCCCTCCCCCTGCCCCCGGAGGAAAAAATTCAGCAAATCCTGAAGGAACTGGACAAGGAGGGTGAACCGAACGTGGGTTGCGGGGCCTGCGGCTACGACAGCTGCAGGGATTTCGCCACCGCCATTGCACAGGGACTGGCTATTCCCGAAATGTGCAACACCTATGCCATCAGGAACCGCCAGGATCATATCAGGTCACTGAAGGTCAGCAACGAGAAGCTGGCCCAGACACAGGAAGCCCTCAAAAAATCGGAACGGGTAGCGCAGCGGGAGAAGGAAGCTGCCAGGGAGGCCGGTGAAATTGTCCGACGAATGCTGCATAAACTGCCTTCCATGGTGGTGATCTGCGACAAGGACCTGAAGATCATCCAGACCAACCAGAGCTTCATCGAATTGCTGGGCGAAGAGGCGGCCGAGATCAACGAGGTTGTTCCGGGCCTGGCGGGAGCGGACCTGAAGACACTCCTCCCCTACCACTTTTACAACCTGTTCACCTATGTGCTCACACACAACGAATCCATCACCAACCGGGACCTTGACTATAATGATAAAATTTTGAATGTAAGTGTTTTCGTGATCGAAAAGGAGAAAATCGTCGGAGCGGTGATCAGGGACATGTCCGCTCCCGAGGTACAGCGTGAGGAAGTGGTCAAACGGCTTACAGAGGTCATCGACAAAAACCTGAGCCTGGTGCAGCAGATCGGGTTCATCCTGGGAGAGGGAGCCTCGGAAACAGAACGGATGCTCAATTCGATCATCGAATCCTACAAAACCCGCACCGATCTGAAAGGGCGATGAATGAGAAGTTCTATATTGAGGTCGCTTTTGATCAGCGGAATTACGGAGAGGAACGGATCTGCGGGGATGCTTTCATCAGCCGTAAGATCAAAGAGGAGAGCCGCACCATCGCCGTTCTTTCCGATGGGATGGGACACGGCGTAAAAGCCAACATCCTGGCCACCCTGACTTCCACCATGGCGATCAATTTCACCAGGGAGCACAAGGCGGTGGAGAAGATCGCCGAGATGATCATGAATACCCTGCCCGTCTGCAGCGAACGCCGCATGAGCTACTCCACATTCACCATCGTGGACATCGAGCATGAAGGCCTCACCACCATTCTCGAATACGACAATCCGCAGACCATCATCCTCAGGGACAACGCTCCCTTTAATCCCGGCTGGAACTGCCTCATTCTCCGGAGTGAAAAAAATGCCGGGAAAGAGATCCTCTCCTGCCAGTTCAGGCCCAGGAAGGAGGACCGGATCATCTTCTGCAGCGACGGGGTTGCACAGTCAGGGCTGGGAACGGAAAAGTACCCGCTGGGCTGGGGAAGGGACCGGATCGAGGAATACGCCATCCGGCTCATCGGGAACAGTCCGCGGATCTCCGCGGCAAAGCTCACGTCCAGGATCGTGCAGATGGCGCACCGGAATGATGATTTCCGCTCCAAGGATGACACCACCTGTGCCTCGGTCTATTTCAGGCAGCCGCGAAAACTCCTCATCGTCACGGGTCCTCCCTATGAAAAGGAAAAGGACAGGGAGCTTGCCGAAGCAGTCCGCTTTTTCAGGGGCAGGAAGGTCATCTGCGGGGCAACCACCGCCGACATCGTTGCGCGCGAACTGGGAGTTGAGATCGAGGATACCCTGGAATTTGAAGATCCTGAGCTGCCCCCGGTTGCACGCATGGAAGGAATTGACCTGGTGACCGAGGGGATCCTTACCCTCACCAAAGTGACCCGGATCCTGAAGGATTACTCCCCGTCCCATGTACCGGGGAAGGGACCGGCGGACCGGATCGTGAGGCTGGTCAGGGATAGCGACGAGATCCATATCATCATCGGCACCAGGGTGAACATTGCACACCAGGATCCCACCCTGCCCGTCGAGCTGGAGATGCGCAGGACGGTGGTGAAAAGAATGGCCAGGTTTCTGGAGGAGAAATTCCTCAAGGAGGTCTCCATCCGTTACATATAGAACAATCTGTCCGTCTTGTTCGTATATTTCCTGGCACGTTTATTGACAATACAGTAAAACCCGTGCTGTCCGGTGGCATCTGACAGAATGGCGGAACAATGAAACGAGAGGAGGATTTTACATGCAAGGTATTTTGAACGGTATTGGACATTTGATGATCCCCATTGACGAGGAAACAGAATATATTCCGCTGCTTTCCGAGGAAGAGGAAGAGGATCTGAAGAAAATGAGCATCCCCGATGTTCTTCCGATCCTGCCCCTGAGGAACACGGTGCTCTTCCCGGGGGTGGTGATCCCCATCACCGTGGGAAGGGACAAGTCCCTCAGGCTCGTCCAGGAAGTCTACAGGAAAAACAAGATCCTGGGGGCGGTGGCCCAGAAGGACAGTTCCATCGAGGATCCTGAGTTCGACGACATGTTCAGGGTGGGCACGGTGGCCCAGATCCTGAAGATCCTTGAGATGCCCGACGGCACCACATCGGTGATCATCCAGGGCAGGAAACGTTTTCAGATGGACGACCTGCTGACCAGCAAGCCGTACCATGCCGCCAAGATCACCCCGCTGGATGACGCCGATGAGAAACCGGACGGGGAGGCCAGGGCCGTTGCTGCGGCACTCAAAGAACTGGCCATCAAGATTATCCGGCTTTCATCCAACATCCCCACCGAGGCAACGTTTGCGGTGAAGAACATCGAGAGCCCCTCGTTTCTGATCAATTTTCTGGCTTCCAACAGCGAACTGTCCCTGAAGGAAAAGCAACAGCTTCTGGAAAACAACAGCATCTCCAAACGGGGATTCACCCTGCTGGAGCACCTCTCCAAGGAGGCGCAGATGCTGGAACTGAAAAACGACATCCAGACCAAGGTGAAGAGCGACCTGGATCAGCAGCAGCGGGAATACCTGCTGCACCAGCAGATGAAGACCATTCAGGATGAGCTTGGAGGATCCCCGCAGGACCAGGAGGTACAGGAATTCAGGGAAAAAGCGAAAAAGAAGAAGTGGAGCAAGGAGGTGGCGGCCGCATTTGAGAAGGAGCTTGAGAAATTTTCAAGGCTGAACCCGGCCACCGGAGAATATTCCGTCCAGGCCAATTATCTGCAGACCCTGATCGAGCTGCCCTGGAACGAATACACAAAGGACAACTTCAACATGAAAAGGGCCGGCAGGATCCTTGAAAAGGACCATTTCGGGCTCGAAAAAGTCAAGGACCGGATCCTGGAGCACCTGGCCGTCCTGAAGCTGAAAGGGGATATGAAATCTCCCATCCTTTGCCTGGTAGGCCCTCCCGGAGTGGGAAAGACTTCCCTTGGCAAGTCCATCGCCGAAGCCCTGAACCGGAGGTATGTCAGAATGTCACTGGGCGGGCTGCACGACGAGGCGGAGATCAGGGGACACCGGAAAACCTATATCGGGGCCATGCCCGGAAGGATCATTCAGAACCTGAAAAAGGCCAGGTCCTCCAACCCCGTATTTGTGCTGGATGAAATTGATAAGGTGGGGAGGGACGCCCACGGAAATCCTGCCTCGGCTCTTCTGGAAGTGCTGGATCCCGAGCAGAACAGCACGTTTCATGACAATTTCCTGGAACTGGACTATGATCTGTCCAGGGTCATGTTCATTGCCACGGCCAATACC
>DSDZ01000222.1 GCA_011048475.1 Bacteroides sp.
CCCCTGTATTTGTAGCTGCCTGTAGAGAGAATATTCCTGATGGAATCGCCACCGGAAAGAACCTCCCGCAGGGGCTCCATGGCGTACCCGTCCGTATCCTCGTTGAAATCGCCGGCCACCACCACCGGCGCATGCTGCCTGCGGTAGTGGACCGAATCAATGAGGCGGGTCAGCAGCCGGACCTGCTCCCTCCGGTAGGCGGCCGTGGCGCCGGTCCCGCCGTACCTGGAGATCAGGTGCACCAGGAACAGATCCAGGGTATCGCGCTTTCCCCAGTTGCCGCAGATGTGCACCATCTCGCGGGTGTCTGAATAGGTTTCATCCGGAGGCGGAGGGTGGAAGGTGCATTCCAGCAGCCCGAACCGCTCTTCCCTGCAGAGCACAGCCACATCCATCCCCCTGTGGTCCGGTCCGTCCCGGTGCAGGTAACTGTACCCGTATGGCCGGAGGATGGGATGGTCCGCCAGGTCCGCCACCACCGAATCATTCTCCACCTCGGCCAGTCCCACCAGTTCGGGCGGTTCGCCCTCACCCGCCGCGACGATCACCTTTGCCAGGGCGGTGAGCTTCTGGCGGTACCGCTTCCACGTCCAGTGCCTTACCCCTGCCGGGGTGAATTCATCATCCCCCGGGATGGAGTCATCCGACGGATGGAACAGGTTCTCCACATTGTACCAGAGAATCCGGAGCTCCCTTCCCTGCGGCAGTCCCCCCGTTGCAACGGTTCCGTCACGGTGGAGAAGTACGGCCGTGCCAGCCCCAACACAGAGGAGCATTGCAGCCGCGCAGGTCCCCGCCCGGAGAAGCATCGCGGCTGACAGAAAATGGGCCCGGGAATCTTTCCCGATCCGTATCCGGTCATGTTCCATATGGGATTGACTCTCCTCGCAGCAAGCTGCGAGGAACCTTTAGCTCGCCGAAGGCAATCATCGATAAATTGTATATTTTAATCGTGCTCGCTAACCCCGAAGTAGAACTTCGGGCAACCGAGCCTGCGAGCTCGGCGCAGCCAATGCGCTCGCATAATTCATATGGTTTCCCCGGTTTTATCAGCCAGTTTGCCGTGAAATAGCGATCTGCCAGAATTTGGTTCTTACCTCTTCTCCTTCTGAACGGCGGGCTGCCATTCGAATGCTCCCAGGTCCGGCGCCGCATCGTCCAGCCGGCTGTTCCCGTTCAGGTCGAAGGGAAAGAGCACCGCGTGGGCGGGAAGTCCCGCGTCAATGACCGGAGAAAGGGAGTCGGGCTGGAAGATGGAATCCAGCAGGGGATCTTCGTTGTTGAGGATGGAAATGAACAGGGGATCCTCCCGGTAATCCAGGCTGTCCTCGTCCACTTTGACCAGGCAGTGGTCGAACAGATAGGTGAGCTGTCGCCCGTCATAACTGTCAATGGCCAGTTCCATGCGCTCGTTCCCGTAAATGACCGAGTTCCTGAAGGCGGCCTTTTCAAAATCCCCTCCCGTGTAGACCACCAGGTTCCCTTCCTGGTCATAGTTCCCGAAATAGTCTGCCAGATACACCGCGGAAAGCTGCCGGTTGGAATACCAGGAAGGCCAGTTGTTGAAAAAGGTGCAGTGGGTGAATTCATAGTCCCCCCCGAAGATCAGGCTGGCACAGCTTCCCCCGCACTCGCCGATCACCAGGTTGGATCCGCTCACCCGCGCATTGAGTGCATAGATCCCGCTGGAACTCATGTGGTTGATGACAGTATTGGAGATCTCCAGATCGGGCATTCTTCCCGATTCGGGCGGGGCGCTGATCAAAATCCCGATGGTCCCGTTCATGATCTCCGCATGATCGATGCGGTTTGCGCGGCTGTACTCCGACAGGTAGATAATCCCCCACTGTCCGGGCTTGTCTTCATAAAACTCCTCCAGGCGGTCCCCCCGGAAAATGACCGGTTCATCAGGGGCGCCGTTCACCTCCAGGGTGCCGTCCACGAACAACAGCGCATCCCTGTGCATGTGGACCCTCACCCCCGGGTCGATGGAGAGGGTGGCCATGGAATCCACATAGACATAATTGAGGATCAGGTAGGGCTTGTCCGGGATCCAGGTGCTGGACCCGGACAGGACGCTGTCCCTCAATATATGCACATCCTGTCCCCATGCCACCAGGTCGATATCCTGCACATTCCCGTTGGTCAGGAACAGGATGGAGTCCTGGATCCGGAGGATGTCCCCCGAATTGTTCTGGTCCAGGGTTGCCTCCACGAACACGAAGATACTGTCCCGGGGAGCGATCTCCAGTCCGGAAAATGCGGTCCCGGGTTCTCCGTCCACATTGATCCGGAATACCGACGAGACGCCCCCGGCCAGGGTGACTTCATCAACCCGGATATGACGGCTGTGCGGGTTTTTGACCCGGAACGATCTGGTGGCCGTGCCGATGGTGGTAAAGACCGTGTCGAAATAGACGGTGTCCAGGGTGAAAACAAGTTTTGCATCCGGATCCTCGGTGAAAATCCGCTCGGGGTGACAGGCGAAAAACAGCATCGCCGGAACCAGGAAAACATAGAGGATCCTTCGGATGTACATCCCTTTGATTTTGTGTTATGAACGCAAAAATGGGGAAAATAATTATGAGAATACTACTTTTGTTCCAAACCTTTGCTCATGAAACAAATGCACCCGATCGTCCCGGCACTGCTCATCACCCTGTTAATAAGCACATCCATGACAAGCTGCAACTACTCCCGGAAAGAAGCCGACCTGATCATGACCAACGGAGTGGTCTACACGGTGGATCCGGATTTCAGCAAGGCGGAAGCCATTGCCGTGAAGGACGGGAGGATCATTGATGTGGGCACCACAAAAGAGATCAGGGAGAAGTACCTGGCGCCACGGGTGGTGGACCTGCAGGGGGATTTTGTCTATCCGGGGTGGATCGATGCACACTGTCATTTTTTCGGATACGGAATGAACCTGAACAGCGCAGACCTGGTGGGGACAGCATCGGTGGAGGAGATCACCGGGATCCTCAAAGAACACCACGACACCTTCGGGGGAAGCTGGATCACGGGCCGGGGATGGGACCAGAACGACTGGGATGTGGCGGAGTTCCCCGACCGGACCATGCTGGATGCGCATTTCCCGGAGATCCCCGTACTGCTGAGAAGGGTGGACGGACATGCTGCCTGGGTGAACACGAAGGCCCTCGAAATGGCCGGGATCACGGCGGAGACAAAAGTGGAGGGAGGATCGGTACTGCTGAAGGAGGGCTCTCCCTCGGGCATTCTGATCGACAACGCCATTGACCTGGTGGACCGGTTGGTCCCCCCTCATTCCGGGGAGGAGATCATACAGGCCCTTCACCGGGCGGAGGAGAACTGCTTCAGGGTGGGACTCACCTCTGTGAACGATGCCGGATTGCCCGCATCCACCATCAGGCTCATCGACTCCCTGTACAGTGCGGGTGATCTGAAGATCCGGATCAATGCATGGGTCTCGGCCACGGAGGAAAACTTCAGGGAATTTGTGGAGAAGGGACCGCGGCAGACCGACCACCTGACGGTGAACACCCTCAAGCTGTTTGCCGACGGGGCCCTGGGATCACGGGGGGCCCGGATGACGGAACCTTATGCGGATGATCCGGGCAACAGCGGGCTTTTCGTAACGCCCGAAGAGGTGCTGGAACAGTACTGCAGGATCGCCTACAAACACAAGTTCGCCGTGGCCACCCACTGCATCGGGGATGCGGCCAACCGGCGAATGCTGGAGATATACGGACGTATTCTGAAGCCTGGCAACGACCGCCGCTGGCGGATCGAGCACGCGCAGGTGATCCACCCGGACGATTTTCACCTGTTCGGGAAGTACAACATCACCCCCTCGGTGCAACCCACCCATGCCACCTCCGATATGTACTGGGCGGAGCAGCGGCTCGGAACGGAGCGCATGGAAGGGGCTTATGCCTATCGCCGGCTGCTGGATGAAAACGGATGGCTGGCTGCCGGAAGCGACTTCCCGGTGGAGGACATCAATCCGCTCTACGGATTTTATGCCGCTGTGGAGCGAAAGGACCACACCGGGTACCCGGGGGGGGGATTCATGACGGAACAGGCCCTCACCCGGGAGGAGGCCCTCCGTGCCATGACCATCTGGGCTGCCCGGGCCGGCTTCGAGGAGCACCTGAAAGGGAGCATCGAAAAAGGGAAACTGGCCGACCTGGTGATCACCGGGACAGACCTGATGACCGCCCCCGGCAGTGAGCTCTTCCGGATCCCGGTCAAGGCCACCTACTCCGGGGGAGAGCTGGTCCACTGGGCTGGAAAATAGACACGCCCGGCTACCGGATGATAAAGTTGATCCCCAGGGCCACGATGTCCCAAGCGCGCTCGGAGACCGGCAGGTTGTATTCCACGAAGACGAACATCACCTCCCCCGCGTTGAATCCCGCGTTCAGCGGCACCCAGAACCTGGGGTTCACATCCGATGCAAAACTGAGGTCCATATCCACCCCCACCGTCAGGTTGAGCCAGTAGCGGGGGGCATAGGAATAGATCCCGGTCAGGTCGAACCCGTACGCATCCCACCGGTGAAGTCCCGCGATCACCGAGAAATAACTCTGCCGGGTCTCATGAATGAGGTATTGCAGGTCCACGCTCGCATAATCGGTGCCGTTCACGAAATACCCGTATTTCACATTCAGGTCCACCGAATACTGCAGCCCGTACCCCGCACTGGCAAAGACGGCCAATCCCCCGGCATCGAACATGACCACGTTGCGGTCCATCTGGTAGGAGGGTGTGATCCCGACGCTGAAGGCGCGCTGGGGCAGGGTCTTGGCGAAGTTGACCACCTGGGCGGAAATCCCTGCCGGCCCGAGGAGCAGGGCCAGCAACGGTACCAGGAAGAGCAGGCGAAGTCGTTTTATTGTCACGGGAAAGGATCAGTTAGAGCCCCTGAAAACCGGTTTCCGGTCACCCTCAGGAACAAAAATAAGATTTCTGCCGGAAAAACCGCCATGGCACTGAGCGAATTGAAGCTCCCCGCGGCGGGTGACGGCTACAGCGTGATCTCGCGTCCCATGTAGAAATCCAGGATCTTCACGTAGAAGATCAGCACATACTTGGAAGAGACCATCTCGGCGGTGGCTTCGTACAGCTGGTTCCGCGCTTCCTGCATTTCCAGGGCGGTGCCTGTTCCCACCCTGAAACGCTCCTCGGCAAAACGGAAGGCTTCCTCGCTGCTGGCTACCGATTCAACGGCGGACCGGTAGTTGTCCCTTGCGGCCACTGCCTCGGCATGGTACTGCTGGATCGATTTCTGCAGGTCCAGCACTTCACTCTCATAGCGGTACCGGGCATCCTGCAACTGGATCTTAGCCTTGTTGATGTCGGTCTGCACCTGCCAGCGGTTGAAAATGGGGAACTGCACCCCCATGGACACCTGCCTGTACTGGTTGTCCTGGATCTGGGTCGGGATCGGGTAATCCAGGGTGGGATTGAACGGATCCGGATCCCGGGGATTGATCAGCCCGTCACTGTAGTTGGTATAGTAGAGTCCCCTCGCATAGACCCTGGGCGAACGCTTCCCCCGCTGCAGCGCAAGGTACCGCTCCTGGCTTTCTATGCCGTATTCGGCACTGCGGATCTGGGGAAGGATCTCCATGGCCTTCCGGAAGACACTGTCCAGCGGCGGGATCTCCACAAGGGAGGGATCGAGAAGCTCCGGTGCATCAATCTCGAAGGAGGTCTCCCCGGTGAGGTTCATCATATGCATCAGGTTCAGGCGGGCGATCTCCCTGGAATTCACAGCCTGGGTCAGTGCCAGCTTCGCAGCGGAGAGCTGCGCATTCACCTCCAGCAGTTTTCCCCGCGGTTCGTTCCCCACCTCCACCAGCTGTTCCATCCGGTCCACCTGGCTCCGGGTCACTTCCACCTTGTGCCCTGCCACCTCTACCAGCTCCCCGTTCCGGAGCAGGTCCAGGTACCCGGTCATCACCCCCAGGGTGATCTGGTCCTCCATTGCCTCCAGTTCCTCTTTGTTCATCAGGTAGCTGGCGCGGTTCATTTTCATGTTCTGAAACCCCTGCAGTCCGTTGAAGAGGGTCAGGTCGCTCTGCAAACCCATGTCGCCCTGGCTCACACTTGCATTTTTCCATTCGTAGGTCCCCCGGTCGAGCACCCTCCCGGAACCCAGCTGGTGCTCAATGGCCCCGTTCAGGTTGGGCAGGAGGTCCATCTTGCTCTGCTGCAGGTCCTGACCGGTACTCTGCAGCACCAGTTCCTGGCGCTTCACCTCCAGGTTATGC
>DSDZ01000223.1 GCA_011048475.1 Bacteroides sp.
GTGTGAATGCGCATAGATTGTGCCAATGTGTTTTTTGATTCTCCGGGTGCTATAATGACACGAAATAGATGGTCATCTGTCACCCGTGAAGGGGACATTGTCACATAAACTGACAAATTGACCGTGAATAGAAATTTTATTGTAAACTTTGCAAAGAACCATCATTTCAGACCATGGCCCTTCATAAGAATGTGAAACGCGTGACCACCCACGTACTCAGCGCAATGAAGCTGAAAGGCGAGAAGATTGCCATGCTCACCGCATACGACTACTCCTATGCCCGCCTGCTGGACCAGGCAGGCATTGATGTGATCCTGGTGGGAGATTCTGCCTCGAATGTGATGGCGGGATATGAAACCACCCTTCCCATCACGCTGGACCACATGATCTACCATGCCGCATCCGTGGTCAGGGCTGTGAACCGCGCACTGGTGGTGGTGGATCTTCCATTCGGGACCTACCAGGGCAATCCCATGGGGGCACTGGCATCTGCCATCCGGATCATGAAAGAGACCGGTGCCAGTGCCATCAAGCTGGAGGGCGGGGAGGAGATCATCGAGTCGGTGGACCGGATCCTCTCGGCGGGGATCCCGGTAATGGGACACCTGGGGCTCACCCCGCAATCGATCCACAAATTCGGCACCTATGTGGTGCGTGCCACAGAGAGCGATGAGGCTGAAAAGCTGAAAAAAGATGCACTGGCCCTGGCAAAGAGTGGTTGTTTCGGGATCGTCCTGGAAAAGATCCCCGCAAAACTGGCCGGTGAAGTGACCCGGTCGGTCAACATCCCGATCATCGGGATCGGTGCCGGTTCCGAGGTGGACGGACAGGTGCTGGTGCTCCATGACATGCTGGGCATCACCCAGGAGTTTTCTCCCAGGTTCCTGCGCAGGTACCACAACCTGCAAATGGAGATCAAGGGGGCGGTGCAGAACTACATCGAGGATGTGCGGTCGAGGAACTTTCCAAACGAGAAGGAGCAGTATTAGAAAAATTAGGAGTTAGGAGAGTTAGGTTTCTAAATCCATAAACTTCATTAACTCGACTAACATTAGATAAATAATTATGCCAAACCTAACCACTACCTTCCCTAACCGCTAACGCTTGCATCGCAAGCATAATCCAGCATGCCGTCGATAGACATATTGTACGAGGACAACCACCTGCTTGTGGTGAACAAGCGCGTTTCGGACATTGTGCAGGGGGACCAGACCGGGGATCCGTCCCTGGACCGGATCCTGAAGGATTATTTAAAAGAGCGGGACGGCAAGCCGGGGGAGGTGTTCCTGGGCATCCCGCACAGGCTGGACAGGCCCGTGAGCGGGGTGGTGGTCTTTGCCAAGACCAGCAAGGCACTGAGCCGGATGGCGCAACTGTTCAAGGAGCGGGAGGTGATCAAGATCTACCATGCCATCGTGGACCGTGCCCCGGTTCCGGATTCGGGGACGCTGGAACATTACCTGACCAGGAACACGAAACAGAACAAATCCTATGCACACGACCGGGAGGTCCCCGGTTCCAGGCTGGCGGTACTGCATTACCGCACGCTGGCCTCATCGGACCGTTACCACCTGCTGGAGATCGAGCTGGAGACCGGAAGGCACCACCAGATCCGGGTCCAGCTGGCAGCAGCCGGATGCATCATCAAGGGCGACCGGAAGTACGGGGCGGCCAGGACCAACAAGAACGGGGGGATCAGCCTGCATGCCAGGTCCGTTTCCTTCATCCACCCGGTCAAAAAAGAGCGGCTGGAGATCGTGGCGCCCTACCCGAAGATGGATATTTTCCCGGTATTCAATGCCGGATAGCGAGTACCATGATATTACCCACATGCGTTATTACCCACAGGCGATAATTATCCCCGGCATATTTGAGGGGAGCGTCAATTCTTGCCCAAGGCGGGTCAGGTTTCTTTTTTCAGAATAAAAGGGAGGGGTAAAAGATCAGCGGCCCCCTGAATGAGCAGGGTCCTTCGTTTCCCGTGAAGAATCACATGGATGGATTTGCCCCCGGTTTGTTCTGTTTCATACAACACCTGCCTGCAGGCACCGCATGGGGTGACGGGCTCCTCCTGGATCGATCCGTCCCGGAGCGCGGTGATGGCGATGGCCGCCACAGCCACTCCCGGATACCGGGAACCGGCATAAAAAAGTGCCACGCGCTCTGCGCAGAGCCCGGACGGATAAGCCGCATTTTCCTGGTTGTTGCCGGCGATCACCTCCCCGTTTTCGAGCAGCACAGCGGCTCCCACGCGGAAACCGGAATAAGGGGCGTAGGCATCCCTGGCCGCCTCCACTGCCGAGTGGACCAGGCTGACATATTGACCCGGAAGTTCACCCGGATTTTCATACAGGGTGTAGCGGATCGGAATCTCGTATTGCTTCATACTGGGGGATTTGGTCCCGTAAAAATACTGATTTTCTTTCACCGGGGACAATCCGCGCCGCTGCCGGACGTTCTTTCATTACGGCCCGCGGGCCTTTTGTTAAAAACTTATGGGCGGGAATGGCATTCAACTCCCTAATTTTACGGAAAATATCGTTGAACAGAGAGATGAGAAGGTGGATTCTGATCCAGGCGGGGATCATCCTGTCATGCATGGTGTTTGGACAGGCTGATATGAAACTGACCAGGGACGATTATATTGTCACATTCGCCAACCTGGCCATGAGGGAGATGGTCCGCGTGGGGATCCCTGCCAGCATCACACTGGCACAGGGCTGCCTGGAATCCGATAACGGGAACAGCCGCCTTGCGGTCAAGGGGAATAACCATTTCGGGATCAAGTGCCACGACTGGAAGGGGAGGACCATCCACGAGGATGACGATGCCTGGAGGGAATGTTTCCGGTCTTATCCATCGGCCTACGAATCCTACATGGATCATTCGGAATTCCTGGCCGGCAGGTCCAGGTACGCAGACCTTTTCCAGCTGGAGCCGGACGACTACAGGGGGTGGGCGCACGGGCTCAAAAAAGCCGGTTACGCCACTTCGCCCCAGTATGCAAAGGAACTGATCCGCATCATCGAGGAGAACGATTTGCACCGGTATGACGAGCTTGTGATCGCGGGATTGTTCGAGCCCGGTGAGGAAGGTCCCTTGCTGGCAAGGGAGGATGGTCAGAAAGAAGCGGCCACCGCATCGGTGGTGCCCGGAGGGTATGCCACTTCCCGCCCCATCCTGGTGAACAACCGGATCGAATACATCGTGGTCCGTCCGGGCGACACCCCCGAATCGCTCAGGGACGAGCTGGACCTTTACAAGAACGAGATCTTCAAATACAACAACCTTCCGCCTGATGCCGAACTGGAGCCCGGTCAGATCATCTATCTCCAGCCCAAAAGGAGAAGGGCGCAACGGGGCCACGACATCCATGTGGTGCGGGAGGGCGAGACACTGGAGGAAATATCCCAGATCTACGGGGTGAAGGTGAAGCACCTCTGCCGCATGAATCTCCTGGCGGAAGGGGCACAACCGGTGGCCGGAGAGGAACTGTACCTCAGGAAGAAAAAAGAGGAGATCATTCAGGACAAGCTGCCCGGGGAAACACCGCGGGAGGAGCAGGCAGAGATGCGGTTCAGGTTCGAAGGATTCTAGCTACCTGTTCAAAACATGTTAATGTTTTTGACAATCAAAACTTTACATTGATCTTTCCGCTTCCTATCTTTGTCATAAACCTATCCCATGTCCGACGCCGGTCCCAACTCCGTAAAGATGATCCTTCCCCCCGACGGAAGGCAGACACGCATTGATTTTTTCCGTCAGCGAACCACCCGTAAGAATTCCAGGGAATGGTGGCAATCCCTCTCTTCCTGGTTCAGGAATGACGAAAAAGAAAAGGGAACGCGGCTGGATATCTTTGCCGGCCAGCTGAGAAAGAAGGGCTACTCTGAAAAGTCAGTGAAGAGCTACACGTTTATGATGCAGCGCTTTTTCGACTATTATGACGACCCGGAGCCGGAGAATATCACGATGGGTGAGATCGAGGATTACAACTTCGAGTTTTTTGTCTCGGGCAGGTACTCCAGGTCCTACCAGCTGCAGTTCATCAATGCCATCAAACTCTATTATCTGCTGACCCAGGGGGTTGAGCTGAACCTGAGGAAACTCAGGAAAAGCGGGGTCGGAAGGAAGCTGGGTTGAACCCGGCCAGGAATTCCCCGATCCCCATCCTCCGTTTGCCTTCCTGCTGAATATCCGTGAGATGCAGGTAGCCGTCCGGTACGGCCACCTTGAGGTAACGTTTCCCGTCGGTTTGAATGGTCCCGGGGGCATCGCGGTGGGAATGATGCTCCACGCGGGCGGCATACACCTTGTACTGCACCTTCTCTCCGCCCAATCTGATGAGGTGTGTGTGGGCGCCCGGGGCGGGACTCAGTCCACGGATCTGGTTATGCACCTGTTCGGCTGGCCGCTCCCAGCGGATCAGACAATCTTCCCTGCGGATTTTCGGTGCCTTCTTCAGTTGTTCATTTTCATCCATGAATTCTTCCTGAGACCTGGCCCTGATCTCCCCTGCGGCAAGCTGCCTGGCGGTTTCCAGCACAAGCGAGGCTCCCATGACCATCAGCCGGTCATGCAGCTCCCCGGCTGTCTCTTGGGGACCGATGCCGGTTTTTTCCCTCAGCAGGATATTGCCCGTATCAATGTGTTCATCGATCAGGAAGGTGGTCACGCCGGTCTCTTTTTCCCCGTTCATGATGGCGTGATGGATGGGGGCGGCGCCCCGGTACCGGGGCAGGAGCGATGCGTGCAGGTTGAATGTGCCCAGCATCGGGATCCTCCAGACCACCTCGGGCAGCATCCGGAAGGCGACCACCACCTGGAGGTGCGGATCCAGCGCCCTGAGTTTCTCCACAAAAACAGGATCCTTCAGGTTTTCCGGCTGGAGCAGGGGCAATCCTCTTTTCAGGGCAAATTGTTTCACCGGGGAGAACCTGACCTTCCTTCCCCTTCCTGCCGGCCGGTCGGGACCGGTGACCACCGCCGCCACCCTGCAGCCTGCTTCCAGCAATGTTTCAAGCGGGGCCAGCGCGAATTCAGGCGTCCCCATGTAGACGATCCGCAGATCTTCAACGGTCATGGTTGTCCGGCTTATCGTACCTGGCAATGTTGAGGAAGTGACCCATTTTGTCCCGTTTGGTTTCCAGGTAGAATTTGTTGTGTGCGTTGGCGGTCACCTGCAGGGGGATGACCTCCACGATCCGCATTCCGTAGCCTTCCAGTCCGGCCTGCTTCACCGGATTGTTGGTCATCAGCCTGATGTTCCTCACCCCCAGTGCATGCAGCATCCCGGCGCCCACGCCGTAGTCCCGTTCGTCCTCGGCAAATCCCAGCTCCAGGTTGGCTTCCACCGTGTCCCTTCCCTCTTCCTGCAGCTTGTAGGCCTTGATCTTGTTATAGAGCCCGATCCCCCTGCCTTCCTGATTCAGATAGACGATCACCCCCCTGCCTTCTTTCTGGACCTTCCGCATGGCCTCGTGCAACTGTTCTCCGCAGTCGCACCGGAAACTGCCGAAGATATCCCCGGTCACGCATGATGAATGGACCCTCACCAGAACGGGATCGTTTTCCTCCCATTTTCCCTTGATGAGCGCCACATGCTCCATCCCGTTGGATTTCTGTATGAAAGGGATCAGTTGAAAATCCCCGTAAATGGTGGGAAGGCTCACCCTGCTTCCTTTGATGAGGATGCTGTCGGTTTTCAGCCTGTGGGCGATCAGGTCCTTGATCGAGATGATCTTCAGGCGGAACTCCTCCGCGATCCGGACCAGCTGGGCAAGCCTGGCCATGCTCCCGTCCTCATTCATGATCTCCACCAGCACACCCCCCGGCTTCAGTCCCGCCATGATCGTCAGATCCACCGCGGCCTCGGTGTGTCCGGCACGTCTGAGGACCCCCTGCCGCTTGGCCTTCAGCGGAAAAATGTGTCCCGGTCTTGCCAGATCTTCGGGGTGTGTGACCGGGTCCACCAGTGCACGCAGGGTCTTTGCCCTGTCCGATGCGGATATTCCGGTGGTGGTACCGTGTCCGATCAGATCCACCGACACGGTGAATGCGGTTGAGAATGAGCTTGTATTGGTCCGCACCATCATGGGCAGGTCCAGTTCGGTGCACCTTTCTTCGGTCAGTGCCGCGCAGATCAGCCCCTTTCCGTGGGTGGCCATGAAGTTGACCGTTTCCGGGGTGATCAGTTCGGCGGCTGCCATGAAATCCCCTTCATTTTCCCTGTCTTCGTCATCCACCACGATGA
>DSDZ01000224.1 GCA_011048475.1 Bacteroides sp.
CTGCTGACCTGATCCCGGGGTATTATTCCATGGAAGCAATTGTAAGCGATGGTGATGCATCTGTCAAGATTGAATGGATCGTGGAGGTTCGGGCCATGCCCACCTCCCGCGTGAATGTATGGAATAACGCTGATCGGAGCGGTTTCATTGAGATTTTTCCGAATCCTTTCACCCAGTTAGTAAGGATTAACTACTTTTTACCGGATCATGCGAAAATTTCAATCGATATCTATAGTACGAATGGGAAGAAAATAAAAAGTCTTTATTCAGGAGACCAACCTGAAGGCTATAATACTCTCAGCTGGAACGGCACGGATCAAAAAGGTGCGAAAATAAATGCCGGGGTCTACATATGCCGTTTTGTCTTCAATAATGCAGATGGGATATTCATCCAGGAAAGAAAGATCATCTTCATTCCGGTTGGTTAGGACTGCATGCATCCAGCTGGGGTTCCCCGGGATTCAGTACGAAGAAATTGTGCTTTCTTGCAGGCATGATTATCTTTGGGGCCAAAAATTTTATGATTAAATACCATCAAACGAACAGCGGTCAAAAAGTCGCAGAAATCATCTCCTCAACCGGGACCATTAAGGATCCCGAAGCTCTTCTCGATATCATGGCAGACGCAGGATATCATGACTCGAGCAGGATCGTGATCCATGAAAAGAGCCTTCCTGAAGATTTCTTTAATCTGCGGTCCGGTCTGGCCGGTGAGATCCTCCAGAAATTCTCAAATTACCGGGTTCGCCTTGCCGTGGTAGGGGATTTCGACAACATTGAGAGCAAAAGCCTGAGAGATTTTATCAGGGAAAGCAATAACCGGAGAGTCATCAATTTCGTCAAATCCCTTGAGGAAGCTCTGTCCAGGCTGGATTCATAAATATTTTTTTCAGCAACGGGTCAGACCCGAAACAATATGAACAATAAAGTTGACAGGGAGGTTGTCGGGAATCTAAGATGTTGGTTCAACAACTATGTACAGAAATTTGACAGGAAAGAAGACTATGGTTTTCAGCAAAATATTGATTTAAAGCGGGAACATACAGAGAGAGTTGTCCGGGAAATCATACGTCTTGGGAACGAACTCAAATTGGACGAATATGCACTGAATCTGGCCGAGGTCATTGCGCTTTTCCATGACATCGGGCGCTTTGAACAGTATAAACGTTATCAGACATTCTCCGATGTAAGATCAGAGGACCATGCCATGCTGGGGATCAGGATCCTGAAAGAATACGATGTACTCGGATCACTGGAGAATGACACCCAAAAACTGATCCTCTGTGCCATTGAATATCATAACCGGCCATTTTTGCCCGACAGGGAATCGAAAACATGCCTGTTCTATTCAAAGCTCATCAGGGATGCCGATAAACTGGACATCTGGAAAGTGGTTCTTGACTATTACAACAGGTCGAATGGAGAGCAGAACGCTTCCATCGAACTTGAATTACCGGACACACCGGAAATCAGCAAGAAAGTCTATGATTCGCTTATGAGCAGGCAAATCGTATATACCAAACATGTCAGAAACCTCAATGACTTCAAGTTACTCCAGGCAGGGTGGATCTATGACATCAATTTTGAACCCACCTTCAGGAGCGTCAGGAAAAGGGGTTACCTGGAATCACTGAGGAAAAACCTCCCTGATACAGAGCAGATACGGGAAATTTTTAAGATCATGGATATGTATATCGAAGAGCGCGAAGGGAACAGAAGCGTTGATTAATGATTTTTTAACCATCAGCGCTTCTGGCGAAAAGGATCCTTTCAATAGGTGTGTAATCAAGATCACGGTCGGCTGGTTCTATTTATTGAAAGGAAAGCGCTGCCTTTTACTACAGATTTATTGATAACTTTTTTCCCGGTCAACCTTGACCCTGCCCATATACCCGAAGATCTTTTTCACTGAACATAATTTGCCAATAATTGTTTGCTAGCACCTTTTCAAAATGATCACACTGCTCATTCTGATAATTAGACGGTAAGTATCTATCTATGGTCAGTGTAACGCCACCATGCGATGGTTCCGAACAATCCTGCAAGAATGGTGAGAATAAAAATCAGGTAGCTGATATAGCCTGGTGATGGAAGGGCTTCCCCTGCTACCCCGCTGAACAGGGCCGGAAGTGCCCAGGGAAACCAGAAAGTTAAATCAGGGAGGCCCACAAACAGCAATTGCGTGAAGATCAGGATCAGGATGATAAAACTGATGGGAAGCATGTACCCTCTTCCCGCACTTGCTATCAAAGCGACAGGAGTAATCAATAGGGAATTGAAAATAACACACATCATAAAGGTGACCAGGAAGGGTGTCAGGGCGGTTCCGGACCATCCTGGTACCTGCAGCAGAAGTCCGGAAATGATGGCTGTAACGACGAAACAAATGGATAGCAGGATGTTCCATACAAACAAAATGATCAATTTTGACAGCACGATGGTGGATCTGGGAACAGGAAGGGAAAGGAGATCCTTGACAGTCCTGTCAGAGAATTCCCTGCCGAAATTCCAGCTTGTAATGATGCCGGATCCGATGACTCCCAGCGTGAGCACTAGCTGGATCATCAGATCAAAGAATGCGTTCCAGTCGGAACCAGGAAGGAACGAGGTTTTCGTACTGATGGTCGCTGAACGATTAGCAATCTCCGGGTGACGGGCGACGAACATCAGGAAACCCATCATGATCCCGATGAAAATAAAGAAGTAAACGGATATGGGAAATATTTTAGTCCGCCTGACTTTCAGGATTTCCATCCAGAGTGCTGCCTTGATTTCTTTCATGATTGCTCGTGGTGATTTTTTATAATGCGAAAAAAGAAATGTTCAAGATCCTCTTCATCCAAAGCAATTTTGACAGGAGGAAGTCCTTTGGAAGCAAGCAGTGCAGAGACCTTTTCTGGATGACTGATTGCAGGCTCATCCGGGAGTTCAAGGGACCCGTCGGGTAAAGGACTGGAAGTATATCCCTGGTGGGTAAGAATCTCGCGGGCCTTTTGATTGTTAAGGGTATGTACATGCAGGGTCCTGTGCATAGAACGTTTCAATTGACCCACTTCGGATTCGCGGATCAGCTTTCCCTCATGAATGATCCCGATCCGGGTGGCGAACCTGGAGATCTCTCCCAGGATATGACTGGAAATGAAGATCGTAACTCCATGACTCCGGGCAAGGTCCGTAAGCAGTTCCCGGACCTGAACTATGCCGGCGGGATCCAGTCCGTTAGCCGGTTCATCCAGGATAAGTAATCCAGGATGATGGATCAATGCCCTGGCAATGCCCAGCCGCTGGGCATTGCCGTGGGACAGGTTCCTGGCCTTCATATTTCTGTAACGTCCCAGGTGAAGCCTGTCCATCACTTCCGTTACCACGTCCCGGTCCTTTAATAATCTGAGCCGTCGGAAGATTTCCAGGTTTTCCAGGACAGTAAGCTCGGGGTAGGAATAAGGGATCTCAACCAGGTGTCCTACCCTGTTCCAGAGATCCGTATTCCCTGGATCTACCTTTTCACCATAGAGGAAGGCTTCCCCCCTGGTGGGCCGGATCATTCCCAGGAGCATCCGGATCGTGGTGGTCTTTCCTGCGCCGTTCAATCCGAGAAAACCATAGATCTCACCTTGTTTTATCTGGAGATTAACCGTTTCTACGGCATGTATTTCCCCGTAGTGCTTGGTAAGATTTTCAGTCCGGATCACATCTCCTATCATATTGTCGGGTATATGTATAAACCGAACATTCGGTCTGTTAACATAAAAAAAATTTTCTCAGGTCTTCAGTGTCGCATAAAAATTGTCCCACAGGGAAGCAAGCCGGCTATCCAGATCAGCAGTATTGCTTTCCATGGTAAGATTCATGGTCAGTCCGTCACTGGTGAACATAAAGATCTGGGCAATCTGTTCGTCGGTCAGCGGCGTGTTTATTTCACCGGAATGCCTGGCGTTTTTTATGGCCCTGATCCATGCATTCCTCTCTTTTTGGTGATAGGCTTCCATTTTTGACCTGAATTCGGGAAAAAGTTTAAAAGCATCGAAAAGCAGGGCAAAAAAGTTCAGATTAATGAAATCCTCGCCTTGGCCTTCTTCATTGAACAGGAACTTAATCCTGAGGGAATTGACCTGATCGGCATAGGTATGATAGAATCGGAAGAGGGAATCAACCGGTAGTGTATTAAAATCATAGTTCAGGATTGCTGAGAAGAAATGGTCAATGATCTCATAGAATAGTTTTTCCTTACTTTCAAAATAATGGTAAAATGCACCCTTGGACATACCGGTATTTTCGACGATATCCTTCATGGTTACTTCTTTGAAATTCTTTTGCAGGAAAAGCTTCAGAGAAACCAGCAGGATATGTGTTCTGGTATCAGACATAAACCGACCGTTTGGTCTGTAAAAGTATACATTTTTATGAGAATACGAAATCCAGGGATAATAAAAAAGCAGCTATATTTATTCAGTATTTTAAATCGAGCGGTCACCCTTATTTTAGCACCAGCGCTCATTCAAAGACTTATTGTTTATATTAACAAGAAAACCATGAAAAGAAACATCTTTATTTCGTTCTTTTTAGCTTTTGCCGCCACTTTTTACATGTCAGCCCAGGATCTCGAAAAAATCCTGGAAAACCATTTTAATGCGATCGGGCAGGAAAATCTCCTGAAGATTGAAACCATTGAAGCTACCGGAAAAGCCTTCAGTATGGGAATGGAAACCAAATTAACCATGTTGAATAAAAGGCCAAACAAGATCAAGGTTACGATAGATTTTCAGGGCAATCAGATCATTCAGGCATATGACGGGGAAACCGCATGGATGATCAATCCGATGGCCGGTTTACCTGGAGCGATTGAGCTCACGGGTGCAGAGGCAGTGGCATTCAGCGAATCATCTGACATGGACGGTCAGTTATGGAAATATCAGGAAAAGGGGCATCAGCTTGAACTGGTCGGAACGGAAAAGATGGATGACGACGAAGCTTATGTACTAAAACTGACCAAAAACACAGGAAACACAGATCATTATTACCTGAATAAGGATAGTTACCTGATCATGCGTGTCAAATCCACATCCGTGATGAATGGATCTGAAGTGAATACGGAAACAAATCTCAGTGATTACAGGAAAGTAAAGGGGTACATGATGCCTTTTGCCACAAGTCAGGTGATCAATGGTCAACCGGTCAATACCATCATTTTTGAAGAGGTGAAGGTGAATGAAGGGATAGATGATGCTGTCTTCTCCAAACCCGCTGGCAATTAGTAAAAAAAACCATTGCTTTACGTAAGGCCATCCGGTCGAATTTAATTTATCCAACATTGGAAAAAGACATTATCATCGTCGGAGCCGGTATTTCGGGTCTGTCAGCCGGTTACTATGCCCAGGTGAACGGTTATAAAACCAGTATTTTTGAGATGCACGATTTGCCGGGAGGGCTATGTACAGCCTGGACCAGAAAGGGATATACATTTGACATCAGTATGCACATGCTGACCGCTTCCCGGTCCGGACCCCTGCACCAGATGTGGAGGGAACTGGGGATCCCGGAGAAGTTCAGATTTCACTATCATGATCAGATCTCCTGTATTGAAGGCATGGGCAAGAAACTCACATTCTCGACCGACAAAAAGAAGGTTGAAAAAGAAATGCTTGCCATTTCTCCTGAAGATGCCGGACTGATCAGTGAATTCATTCGCCTTGTCTTCGGACCCGACATGATGAACGCGGCTTCCCTGAAGCCTAAAGGACTTAAGAATTTTCTGGATTTAATCAGGACGATCCCAGCGATCCTTCCCCTGATCGGAGTTTTTGGAAAGTATAACAAAATGACCATCCAGCAATTTTCAGAGCGCTTCAAAGATCCTTTTCTCCGGATGGCCGTTCGTTGTTTTGTAGATGCCCCGGGCTGGCCCATGATACAGTTTCCCATCGTGGCGCTGGCAGGTTTTGTGAAAAGCTCGGTCACAGATGCGGGTGCTCCGCTTGGCGGGTCCTACCAGGTGGTCTCCCATATTGCCGAACGGTATAAGCAGCAAGGTGGAGAGATCCACTTCAACAGCCGGGTGAAAAATCTGATCATTGAAAATGAACGTGTTGTCGGGATCGAACTGGAAGATGGCACGCGGCACAGGGCAGGAAAGGTAATCTGGGCGGGGGACGGGCATAAACTTATTTTTGAGATTCTCGGTGGGAAGTACTTAAATGAGAAGATCAAAAACATGTATAATACATGGATCCCGGTGAAAC
>DSDZ01000097.1 GCA_011048475.1 Bacteroides sp.
GTATGGCCGATAATAACGAGAATCAAAGACGAAGTGTTCAAACGGGCTGATGCATTGTTTTTCCCATCAGAAACGCCACCGGGAACCGAACCTGCATACACGGTGTGAAGGGGATGCGTCAAGGGCCTGGTTGCCAGGCCCCGGTCCCGGGCAGGGCGTCTCCCTCCTCAGTAAAAAGGCTCCGGTCGAAATAGATGAGTCCCGCCTCCTCCGGCAACCGGATGCATTCCGGGTACCAGTAAAAGAGCCCTGTCACCGACGGGTGTTCCATGCACAGGCCGTACAGCCTTCTCAGAAAATCGTACTGGCCCCGGGCAGTGAGCGGATAGGGCTGGTAATGGCTGTAGTCACCCTCCCGCGGATAGGTGCCTTTCCACTGGTAGGCCGTCTCCACGATCACGATATCCTTCCGGTAGGCGGTGGTCATGTATTCGATATTCGATGCAAGCATCTCCAGTGTTCCGTGCCACCAGGGGTAGTAACTCTGACCGATCACATCGAAGACCACCCCGCGGGAAAGCAGGTTGTCAAAAAACCATTGGGTTACCTGCTGGTCTCCGCCGGCAGCCACATGGATCATCACCGGGATCTCCGCTCCCCCTTCGGATTCCCTGATGCCCCTGATCCCGGCTTTCACCAGTTGCGTGAACTGGTCCCACTTTGCCGCCTTTTCCGCGGGGGTGTTCCCGTCCAGCTTCCCCTCGGGCCAGAGCATCCCGTAGGAGATCTCATTGCCCGGCTGTACCATGTCCGGGGTGATCCCCCGTGCTGCAAAGGCATTCATTACCCGGAGGGTGTAGGCAAATACGCTGTCCTCCAATGCCTCCGGAGCGAGCCCCTCCCAGGCAGCGGGCTTGAACTGCTTGCCGGGATCGGCCCAGGTGTCCGAATAGTGGAAATTGAGCAGCAGCTTCATTCCCGCATTTTTGACCCTGCGGGACAGTTGCAGCACGTAGTCCAGGTCCTGCACGGTGCCTCCCTGCATGTTCGGGGTGTGGAACAGGCGGATCCTGGCAAAATTGTACCCGCTGTCGGTGAAGATCTCCAGGGCATCCTTTTCAACGCCCCCGGCCCTGTAGACCCCCCCGAAATCGTTGATCCGGTCCAGCATGGATATATCCCCTCCCACCATGAATTCCGGTTCTTCCTCCGCGGGAGGCGGCTCCTTCTTACAGGAAAACAGAACAACCGGAATGGCCAGTGCCAGGAACAGGCAGGTTGTGTATTTCATCAGAAAGACCCTCCTCCGTCTTACCTGAAAGACCTTTCGTATCCCGGTGCGTGCGCCCGTGTGTATGTATTCCCTGTTCACGGGTTTGGTGCGTACGTTGAAAACTTCCCAGCTCATGGATCGGAGATGCTGATCTGTTCGACGGTGAACGTTCCCCTGACCTCGGGCGACTCCTTTAAAAACGCGACGATCCGAAACGTCCCGGCTCTCTTTCCGGAACGGACCAGCGCGGTCCCGGTCCCGGCAATGGTGACGACCGGACCCGGATTGACCAGGCGGGCATTCCCGCCGGTCTCAAACCTTACCTCCAGGTCATTCACCGGCACCACCGTACCCGCATCGTCCAGGACCCGGGCATAGATAAAGATCACATCATTCCCGTCCGCCGCCCATGGCATTCCCGAATAGTCGGCCACCAGTTCCAGTGAACGGGGCTCGCCCGGGGTGGACACCTTGTGAAGGGCAACCTCATCTCCGTCAATATATCCCCTGGCTTCCAGCGTGCCCGGCTCGAAACCTCCTGTCTCAAAATGGAAGGGAGGGTATGCCAGGTTTTCGGAGATGCGGTCCGTCCGCACAGTCCGCCTTCCGAGGGACCTTCCGTTGAGCAGTAATTCCACTTCCCGGCAGTTGCTGAATACCCGGATCTCCGGGGGACTGTCCTCCTGCCAGCGGGTGGCAAGGCGGACCATGGGCTGACCGAAAGGTTCATCCGGAGCCCGCTGGCTGCGGAAAAACCAGTACGAATACTTGGGAAGCCTGAAGATGCTCATGATCCCGGAGGCTTCCAGGTCATCCGCATAGCCCCGGTTGTAATCGAACATGACCCAGTAGGCATCTGCAAATGCATGGGTTCCCAGGTTGTCGTTGTGCGCTTCCTGGACATTGGTGGCCTGCTGGAGCAGTCTTTTCTCCCCGTGGCCGCGCAGCTGCCTGCTGGACCTTTCTTCCGGCAGCAGGTCCCCCCACCGGTCCTGGTTCAGTCCCGCATTCATCGCATAATATTCCCAGTCGCCGTACTCCGAGACAATATAGGGCTTCTGCAGGTCCGGATCGTAATGCTGCAGCCTGTGCTGCCGGGCCTGGATGTAAATGTCGTACCCGTATTCCTGCCAGCCCGCCGAAAAACACTGGTCACCAGGATATTCCTCGTGCGCGATGCGGTGTAGCGAATCGATGAAAGGCCCGGGCATCCAGGACTCGTTGAGGGAGACTTCCCATGCCAGGACCGAAGGGTGGTTCCGGTCGCGCCTGATCATGTCCCGTGCAGTCTGCATCACATGGGCCTTGAAGGCACTGTCCTCCCGATAATACTGCCATCCAAGGATCGCATCCAGTGTAAGCAGCCCCAGCTCGTCGCATGCATCCATGAAAGCAGGGGCGTGCGGATAATGGGAGAGGCGCACGAAATCAAATCCCGCCTCCTTGATCTTGTAAGCATCCCTGTACTGGGCACGGTCAGACAACGCATAGCCGATGAAGGGGTATTCCTGGTGACGGTTCACCCCCCTGAGCACCGTCTTTTCCCCGTTCAGGTAGAAGTCCCTTCCCCTGAACTCCAGGTGCCGTATCCCCGTAAGGGTCTCGACCCTGTCCACCGTATCCCCATCCTCCAGGACGGAGGTCCGCAACAGGTAAAGATAGGGGGAGGCGGGCGACCACAGCAGGGGGGACGGAACTTCCATCCGGCTGGTGCAGGTGCATGCTTCACCCGGCTCCAGGCGGCGGTCCGGCTCCCGGACCACCGCCACCGGAATGCCGTCCATCAGCAGTTCATGCAGCAGGGAGTAACTCCGCGCTTCCCGATCCTCGTTCACAATGTGCGTCTGTATCCCGGCCAGGGCCCTTTCGGGGGATACTTCCGGATACCGGACAAAGATCCCCCCTCCCCCCTTCTTGTCCGCCAGAACGGGATCGGTGATGTGAAGCCGGTCTCTGGTCTCCAGCCGGACATTCCGGTAGATCCCCCCGTACATGTTAAAATCCAGGTTCTCCAGCGGTTTCGGACCGGTGACGGGATTGTCCCGGTTGTCCAGCCTGACGGCCAGCATATTTTCACTGCCGAAGAGGGCCAACTCCGTGAAATCGATTGTAAACGGAAGGTACCCGCCCAGGTGTTCCCCTGCCTTCTTTCCGTTGATCCAAACCTCGCAGGCATTCATGGCACCCTCGAACCGGAGGTACAGCAGCCGGTCCTCCATGGACCGGGGAACAGAAAACCGCTTCCGGTACCAGCAGATCCCCTGCCACTGGTCGTTGACCACCAGCGGTTCGACCCGGGGGGTGTGGGGCAGGGTGACCGTTTCCCAGCCGGAATCGTCCAACTCCTGCCGGAAGAATCCCTCTTCACCCTCGCCCTCCTCCAGGCGCATGAACAACCATTCGTCGTTGAACGAGGCGCCGCCTGAAGCGGAGGGGACCTCCTCCGTGGCACAGCCGGGGGACAAAAACAGGATTGCGGCAAGCAGTCCCGCGGAGATGATCATATTTTTATCCATTTTCACCCCGTTGCTTTCTATCTGTATTTTATGATCTCCTCCATCGCTTTCCGCTTTGACCGGTGCCGGTCGGGATCCGCGCTGTCCAGCGGGTACCCCACCGGCAGCAGGACAACGGGTTCCAGGTGGCCGGGAAGCTCCAGCAAACGGCGGACCTTGTCCGGATCAAAATTACAGATCCAGCAGGTGGCCAGTCCCAGTTCAGCAGCCTGGAGGGTCATGTGGTCCGTTGCAATGGCCACGTCTATGTCACAATGGTCCTTCCCGTCCCTCCGTTTCCAGGACTCCCGGTGATCCCCGCAGATGGCGATGACGCACGGTGCGGTCCGGAACCAATCCCGGTGGTACGTCCCGTGCAGTTTCTCCAGCTCATCCCTGCTCGTGAATACATGGAACCGCCAGGGCTGCAGATTGACCGCAGAAGGGGCGATCCGCCCTGCTTCCAGGATCTGTCCGATCTTTTCCTTCTCCACCGGACGTGGATCATATTTCCTGCAGGAGTATCTTTTCCTGGCCAGTTCGTTGAATGTCATGGTCACTGGTTTTTATGTTCGCCCAAAAGGATCTTATTTGTCCTGTTCATCTCAACCTGAGGGATGCATTTTATTCTGAGGGATGCTTTCGAAGCGACCTGGCATCTTTTTGCGCCAGCAAAATTAGCACGTCGCGAGAAAGCATCCCTCAGAGGCGCAATCGATCAGCACATTGCATCTTTTTGCGCCAGCAAAATTAGCACGTCGCGAGAAAGCATCCCTCAGAGGCGCAATCGCATGTTGCGAGAAAGCATCCCTCAGAGGCGCAATCGCACATCGCGAGAAAGCCTCCCTCAGAGATGGCTTCCTGTCATGATCCGGGTTTTACATTTCTCTTTGCTTTTTCAGCTCCCTGGGCTTTTTGCCCGCCCTCCAGTGCGCATCGATCTCCTCCAGGGTCACCCCCTTGGTCTCCGGGATGAAGTAGTAACCCCACACCAGTCCGATCAGCGCAACGGCCGCAAAGATCCAGAATACGCTGCCCACGCAGGTGGGACACACGTCCGAAAGCACCTTCCCTTCCGGGATGACCACATCCTTTGCATTCCCGATGGCACTGGCCATCTTGAAAAATGTCCAGACCACCAGCGTGTTGAATCCCCAGTTCGACAACGACCCGATGGAGGATCCCAGTCCCCGCACCCGGGTGGGGAACACCTCGGTGATGATGAGCCAGCCCAGGGGACCCAGGCTGATGGCAAAAAAGGCGATGTAGACCAGCATGGAGATCACCAGGAACCATTTTCCGGCACCCGGAAGCATAAAGCCCAGTCCCATGCAGATCAGGGCCGCCGCGATCCCTGAAACACCGATGAAATAAAGCTTTCTCCTTCCCAGCCTGTCGATGACGAACAGCGAGACGATGGTGAACAGGACATTCACAACACCCACGATCACCGATGCGGCAATGGCCGCTTCGGCCCCTTCAAATCCGGCTGAAAGGAAGATCTTCGGACTGTAATAGATCACCGTGTTGATCCCCACAAACTGCTGGAAGAACATGATCCCGACTGCAATGATCAGGGCATTCCGCAGCCAGGGTTTGAAGATCTCTTTCCATCCTGCCTGCCTTTTGTCGATGGCAATCTCCTTTTTCATCTCGGCAATGACCGTGTCGAGCAGTTCCGGATCCTCCGTCCGGGCCAGGATTTTCCTGCCCAGCTCTTCACGCCCTTTGCTCATCAGCCACCGCGGGGTTTCCGGCAGGAAGATCATTCCGATCAGAAGGATCAGGGCGGGAACCACCCCCACATAGAGCATGGGCCGCCAGCTTTCCAGGTTGCTGTTGTCGGCAAATGCCCTGTCGCTCAGATAAGCGGCGAGGATCCCCACGGTGATCAGCAGCTGGAACAGCGACACCAGCGTGCCCCTGATCTTTGTGGGCGCAATCTCGGAGATGTACAGCGGAACGGAGAATGATGAAACACCGATGGCCAGTCCCAGGTAAAAACGGGAGATCATCAGCTGGGGCACCGTGGGAGCCATTCCGGTCCAGATGGCACCCGTGGCAAAGATCACCGCGGAAGCCAGGATCACCTTCTTGCGCCCAAGGTAATCGGTGATCCTTCCCGTAAACAGGGCACCCACCACCGCACCGATCAGTCCCAGCGCGGTCACGTTCTCCACCTGGGAATCGGTCAGTTCAAAATAATCCTGGATAAATGGAATGGCACCGGAGATGACCCCGGTGTCGAATCCGAAAAGAAGTCCGCCGGTGGCAGCGATACTGGCAATCACAACCACGACACTCTTCCTGTGTTTGGCTTTTTCGTTCATGGCATTGGTTTGGTTTCAGAATTCTGGTTCATTCCCGAAGGGAAAAGACGTAAATATAATCACTTTCAGGAAAGAGTCATTGTTTTGATTTATATAAAAATTCAGTATATTGCTTTACCGGTGATGACCTATGTAATCCACCCCATCATGAAGATCAAATATGAGCTCGAATATACACTCAAC
>DSDZ01000096.1 GCA_011048475.1 Bacteroides sp.
CCATTACCCCGGTGGCGCGCCTCGAGCCGGTGTTTGTCGGCGGCGTGACGGTGAGCAACGCCACCCTGCACAACCAGGATGAGATCGACCGTAAGGATGTGCGCGTCGGCGATACGGTAATCATTCGCCGCGCCGGGGATGTGATTCCGCAGGTGGTCAGCGTGGTCAAATCCAAACGTAAAGGCAAGCTGAGAAAATACCACCTGCCCAAAACCTGTCCGGTCTGCGGATCGCAAACCGTACGTCACGAAGGAGAAGCTGTCACTTATTGTACCGGCGGCCTCTATTGCGCCGCCCAGCGCAAGCAGGCGCTCAAACACTTCGCCTCGCGCCGCGCACTGGATATCGAGGGGCTGGGCGACAAGCTGGTGGATCAACTGGTTGATGAAAGTTATGTGCATGATCCGGCCGATCTCTTTGCCCTGGACAAGGAGCAACTGGTACAGCTGGAGCGCATGGCCGAAAAATCGGCGCAGAATCTGATAGATGCGCTCGACAAGAGCCGCAGCACTACTCTGGAGCGGTTTATCTATGCGCTGGGGATTCACGACGTGGGCGAAGCCACCGCCCGATCCCTGGCCAACCACTTCGGTTCCCTTGATGCATTGATGAAGGCCGATAAGGAAGCTCTGATGGCGGTGCCGGACATTGGTCCCATCGTGGCCGAAAGCATTCTGACCTTCTTCAAGCAGAAGCATAACCAGGAAGTCATCGATAAACTGATCCAGGCCGGTGTCAGTTGGGAGGACATCGAAGTCAAACCCGCTGAAGAGTTGCCGCTCAATGGCAAGACCTTCGTACTTACCGGTGCACTGGAGAGTATGAGCCGCGACGAGGCCAAGGCAGCGCTGCAGGCGCTGGGCGCCAAAGTCACCGGCAGCGTTTCCAGAAAAACCGACTATGTTGTGGTCGGCGCCGACCCCGGTTCAAAGGCTGACAAGGCCGAACAACTGGGCGTGGAAATACTCGACGAGGAAGCACTTATGAAACTCATAAAAATCGATGCTTCCTGAGCTGTTCTAAAGAGGAACTTCTGTATGGTTGTTATCCATCCAGAATGAACAAGGATTAAATGCCAAATTTTATGTTCCGCCCAATTCAGCCCGGAATAACAATCCGATAACGGGTTCTGTCTCACACCGTCAGATAGGTGTGCAAGTTCACGAATTCAGATTCATATTCCGTTTCTTCAGGAATTCCATTAGCTGCCGACAACGCTTTAATGCTAAATTGTCGGCTGACCTGCGCAGCTCCGTGTGACATAAAATCAGGATAAATTGTGAACTGCCTCACAATTTATTCAGGGGGACGCAAGAAATTCGGGTACAGGCAAACTTCATTTGGTGTCAGACCACCGGGTTCATGTTTCTGGTTGGCGAACAAGTCAAAAAATGACAGTTTCTGCCGTTGTCAGATCGATTTGTCATCAAAAACTTTATATAAGCCTGATATTCATCCCCGTATCGGGCGCAGCAGTTTAGTCCGGGTACTGTCAATCAGGCAGTGGTGTTTGTTGTGTCAAAGCCGCTTTGACGCATTTCTGGAAGAGGCCTGAAAGTGGCAATTTTTGAAAAAGGCAAGTTAAAGGTCTTCTGGGAGAAAGGCGAGGTTGATCTTTCCAGGTCTGCAGTCAGCAAAGATCTTTCTGCTGTTGGTTATGATAGTGAGGAAAAGTTCTTCTATATGACCTTTGACAAGGCCATTTTCACGGACCCCGTCACGATTATTAAAACTGTACTCGATGCCCATGGTTTTGTCCCCAACCTGGAAAACATTCTGTCATGCCTGGATAGCTTTACCTTTGCAGCATATGCCAGGACCTCCACAAAAGGAAATCCTGATGCCTCGAATGGAAAGGTTACTGAATATTTTCCCTGTCTCAGATTTGAACTGCCGCAGAAAAACAAAATTGGCAGCACTCTGCAAAGTTTCTATGACGAAATTGCCAGATATGAATCGAAAGTATCTAACGACAAGAATATTCCCTGGCTGCCCGATCCAGATGTTAAGAAAATAAAGGATCTGAAAGCGGAAATTTCCGATCTCAAGGCAGAGAACCTGAACCTTCAGGAACAGGTCAGCGCCCTGACCCAGCAGTTGAGCCGTGAACAAAAATCATTGAGCCGGGCATCCAGGGCGCTGGATTCACAACGGGTATTGCCTGATAACGCCAGAATTTGTCGCGTGGAACAGGTCGATCTTAAACGGCGGCTGGTCAAGGTGAAATGTTACCGAAAAGTTTTTGATGTGCCGACACATATACTGGACCGGGTACCTGATTTTCAGGCTCGATGCCTCATAACATTTGGTGAGATGGAAGATGAACCGGTCGGAATTATCTTTTTTGATAATGAGGAGCTCGGCGATATTGAAAGACGTGTCGCTGAGTTGTTATGCGTTGAAGGTGATACTTTCAAGGCGCGCGACTCAAAACGGAATGAATTTCAGATCAAGGCGGTCAATGATGTCGAATCGGAAAGCATAAAGTCATTAAGACGTGGAATGAAAGTTGTAGTATCCATCGCGGACGGCTATGTGGTGCGATTTTCTGTTTTGGGATCAATTCCCTCGGGTCAGTTTGTTAGCCGGATCAACGAAAAGTTTATTGTGCATGATATTGCCAGAAATCAACTAATCACCATTCCTGATGGCAATGATGATTGAGCCTGATTATATATAACACAACCAGAGAAAAACCAATGAATGGCCTGAAAGACAAGAAATACCTTACCGTATCAAAAAAACGATTTGATCCGGTTACTGTATTTTTCAGTATAGGATTGCTGATAGCAGTGCTCATTACTGCTGTCGGGTTCGATACCGGCCTTGGTATCGGTTCGGATGAGATTATACTCTTTAATGATTTTCGCAGTTTTTTCTTCGTAGTGGGTGGAACCATCGGGGTTTTGCTGTTTCAGTTTGATCTGGAAACCTTCCTGCATACTTTTATTCTTGTGGTTCGGTCATTTATTGCGAATCCGGTGAAGTACCTGAACCCGGTAATGGAAGAGCTTGATGAGGCGATAATCAAGGGAAGTAGTATCCTTGATCTGCGGGACGGAAACGAGATTACCGGAGAACTTCTCAATGATATCGTTTATATGATCAAAGAGCGATTGTTCTATGAGGAAATAGAGGATTTTGTCAGTAATCGTGTAGCAACACTTTTTCTGGCGCGAAAAGTCGCCGTTGCATTGCTCAATAAAGGTGCCAAAATTGCGCCGGCATTGGGACTTTTGGGTACTGTTATCGGCTTGATCGAGGTATTGCAATCCCTGGAAGATCCCAGCCGGATTGGTCCGGCTATGTCACTTGCTCTCATGACGACGGCCTTCGGTTCGGTGTTGGGTTCGCTGGTGTTTACACCGATTGCCGGACGTCTTGAGCATCATAACAGTATGTATGTTGAGACGCATAAGCTGCTCATGAATCGGGTTAGCGTGCTGGTCAGGCGTGAAGATCGTTCGCTGGATACCATGAAAATGAACAAGAAAATGGATGTCGACGCATGAACCTTGATCAGCTAACTACAGAAATTGATGAGCAAGGACTCGATTCCTTCTACATCAGTTTCGGTGACTTGATGGTTATTCTCTGCGTGTTCCTGGTCATGCTGCTGACCATGAGCAAAATCGACATCGGATCGTTCGAAAAAATCAAGAGTGTTATGACCGGACGAACAGATAATACTCTGGTGGAGTTGAGCGATTCGCTCAAGGAGATTGTTGAAGGTACGCCGGGCATACCAGGTGCATCGGTTCATTTGGCCAAGGATGGAGTACGTGTTGATCTTGATACAGCGGTATTGTTCGCGCCGGGAAGTGCTGTCATCAAGGATGATGCGTTGGTTTCACTGGAGCCAATGTTGAATGAAATTATCAGGACTGAATATCAGATTGACGTTGAAGGGCATACGGACGATGTTCCGTTTTACAGGGTAACCGACGGCGAGATAGAAACCAACTGGAGTTTGAGTGGGAAGCGTGCCGGGAGTGTCATCCTGCATCTGCGTTCTCTCGGTTTTGCCCCTGATAGATTGCGGGCGGTAGGTTATGCGCATACTCGCCCGGTAGTTGAAACAGATAACAAGAGCGGCGCAGAACTGGAAGATGCCAGAGCCCGCAATAGAAGAGTTTCATTATTAATCAGATAGATTCCAGATACAGGGTGGGAAGTGGTTAAATCGATTTTTAAAAAACAAGATAAGGGCGTCAAACTCACCAAGCGGGGTGATCGACGAAATGTTTTTCGTATTCAGCGCTTTAAAAACGATCATGGGTTTCAGATTTATGCCCTGGAAAACAGTGCTGAAGGTCGGAAGATTTTTATCCCAAGGTTCGTGTTCGGACGTTTTCGTGCTTGCGTGAAGACGATTCTCAAGGACGAGATCAGCAAAAAATCACCCGAACCCTTTGAATATTCGGCATCTTTTTTCAATCGCGACTATTTCTATTTTAAATCTTCAGGCACCGATATCGATAACCTGATTATCCAGGATATAGAGGAGCGCGAGGGATCTTCAGGTTACATTACAGTCAGCAGACGCAGCCTGCAGGCGTTGGATCAATTACTTTACAGTGACAAATTGCAGCATCCAAACGATGTGCTTGAAGAGATTATTTCCTATCATAAGCTGTTTCAGTTCAGTTTTATGAAAGGCAGCAAGAGTATAACCAGCGATCTGGCGTTGCGTAAAGATATCCTGCAATCCATTGAGCGATATACTCCCAGCCTGGCGCAAAAGGTCATACTGGATAATGCTGGCAAGGATGATGGCAAGGAAGATAAGCCAAAACAGCGCCCCGGAAAGGCGGCGGCCAAACGCAAGGCGATGGCCAATTTGTACAAACCAAAACTGGGTGAGCGTTTCAATGAAAAGGATATCCGGGTTGACTACGAGGAGATATTCGGTGGTACCCGGGTCTCACTGACGTCATCGTCAGATACTGAAGACGCCCAGACGGCAAAAGGCAAGCGCAAAAAACCGTTGTTATCACAATTTGCGATCCCGTTGCCGGCGACCGAAGTTAAAGCCTTTGAGACCGGGAAATTCTACTTTGAGCTCAGTCCCGAGGAGGCCAGCGAATTCCGTGATCGTTTCATTAATGATCGTTCCGCCGAATTCTTCCTTGGATTTGAAATTGTTGACGCCCTGTTTACCTACAATCGCTCGATAAGGACATTCCGCTTCCCTCTGTATTACACCAAGATCAGGATCCGTGAATCAGGACGGGGCGTTTACCTGGAATCCCTGCAGGATGGTTTGATACATCTGAATCATCTGGCATTAGCCAATCTGGTGGAAAAATTCAGCGAAACTATTGCCGGTGTGGATCAGGTCGACAGATTTTTCAAAACATTATTGGCTCAGGATATTAGTGTCGACAGATTAAACGATAGAGTACACCTGTCCCGGCATCTGCCAGTCAAAGAGGCCATTTTCGATCGCACCCGCGAAATCCTGCTGGGCTATCAGGATGAAAATGGCAAGGGTGGAATTCTGGGGGATTTGAATGTCAAAGGGATAGAATGTGACCTGCAGAGTGTCTATCTATATCGGGCGCCAAAACAACTGAATCCGATCGACCAGGCGCTTGAACTGGATCTGGATCAGATCAATGCTGTCGCCCATCAGTCAGGAAAACGTTTCTATAGTTCATTGCTCGGACGCTTTCTGACCCCGGAGCAGGAAACCGATGTCCAGCATAATCAAGGTGATTTTGCCCCTGTTTTGTGGATGCCTGGCGCGCTACCGCAGAGTACACGCAATCTGGTAGACCGGCTGGATCAGCACGATATTGTATTGCTGGAAGGGCCGCCTGGTACCGGCAAGACCTTTACCATTATGAATCTCCTGTTGCACTGCATAAACAGCAAGCAAAAAGTACTTATTGTGAGTGATCAGAAAGCCGCTATTGAAGCCCTGATCGAAAAACTGCAGGACTATCTGATCGGTGATGATCGGGGTACACCTGCCGAGCGCAAATGGAAAGATCTGTTGTTCAGCGCTATCAAGGTTGTAGATGAGGTCAAGACTGGTGAGCAGAGTCTGCCGGATCTGGTCAACGATCTGGCCAAATCTTTCAAGGTGCAAGAGATAGAGACCGGTAATGGAATCAATAGTGAAAATCTGGAAAAGAAGATCAGGCAGCTTGGTGAGAAGATCGAAAAACTGAAAATTCAGATCAGCAATAAAATGACAGGTTATATGGGTGAGGA
>DSDZ01000095.1 GCA_011048475.1 Bacteroides sp.
CTGATGAAGGAGGGACAGGAGGTGGAGATCGTGGTGCACGCAGAAAACGAGACGCCGCTGACCGTTGACCTGCCTCCCTTCGTTGAACTGAAGGTCACCTACGCCGAGCCCGGAGAAAAGGGGAACACCGCTTCCACCACGGCCCAGAAGCCGGCTGAACTGGAAACCGGAGCCACCGTTATGGTTC
Source organism: Bacteroides sp. (assembly GCA_011048475.1). GTDB lineage: Bacteria > Bacteroidota > Bacteroidia > Bacteroidales. Next base: position 188 of record DSDZ01000095.1, read on the forward strand.
CCATTTTCATCAACACGGGTGAAATGATCAAAGTGGATACACGGGACCGCTCCTATTCTGAAAGGGTAAAGAAATAGGCATGGTCAAATTTTCCGAAAACAGGCTCAAACTTTCCACATTCAAGCTGAATGCGCTGCTGGACATCACCCTTGCCATCAACGACAATGTCTCCACCAGCGAACTGATCCGCAGGTACGAGAAACTGCTTACCGACGATCTGGGCATCGGGAAGGTGATCCTGGTCACCTTCTCCGAAAAATGGGAATGCCTTCTGAACTCCGGTTTCGGGAACAGATTCTTCGAGAAGATCGAGGTGGAAAGGGATTTGATGCCCTATGAGGAGATTTCATTCATCACCTCCGAACCACAGAATTTCCCTGAGCTGGTGGACATTGTGATCCCGGTCACCCACAAAGACGAGGCCATCGCCTTCGTCCTGATCGGTGACATCGAGGAAGAAGGGGAAGGGGTCAGTCCCATCATCAAACACCTGCGGTTCATTCAGACGCTTTCCAACATCATCACCGTTGCCATCGAGAACAAAAGGCTCTTCAAGGAGTCACTGCGCCAGGAAGCGCTGAAAAGGGAGATGGAACTGGCCAGCAGGATGCAGACCATGCTGATCCCTGCCAGGGAGAAGCTCCCTTCCAACGAGCACATCCGGATGAGGGCATTCTATCATCCGCACTTTGATGTGGGCGGGGACTATTACGATGTGATCGAGCTTGGAAAGAACGAGGTGGGATTCTGCATTGCGGATGTTTCCGGAAAGGGGATCTCCGCAGCCATCCTCATGTCCAACTTCCAGGCCAATCTGAGGGCGCTCTTTACCGAGGGGCAGCCCCTTGCCGAAACCCTGAAAAGACTGAATGAAAGGGTAATGAACAGTGCCAAGGGTGAAAAATTCATCACCCTTTTCATCGCCCGCTATCACTACCTGAACAGGGAACTGAAGTATGTGAACGCGGGGCACAACCCGCCTTTTCTGTATGAAATGGGATCGGGAAAGCTCACCCAGCTCTCCAGCGGCTGCGTGGGGATGGGAATGCTGGATGAACTGCCTTTTGTCAACGAAGCCGCCATTCAGCTGGATGAGCCGGCAAAATTGTTCTGCTATACAGACGGCCTCGTGGAGGTGATCCACGGATCGGGGGTGAAATTCGGCACGAAGGACCTGGAGAATGCACTCACCAACACCCGTTCGCTGGAACACAACATCAAGACGATCATTGACAACCAGAAGATCCTGGAAGGCTCTGCTGCCATCTTCGATGATATCTCCATCATCGGCGCCGAATTCCCCGGCAAAAAAGGGTTTAATTAAGCCTTGTTTTCCTTCTGTGCAACAGCATCTTCCTCCTCGGGAGATTCCCTGTGATATACATCCATGGCCACCAGCATGGAGGTATAACCCCAGAACAGTACTGAGAGTTTGTCCGTATCCAGGAAGTTATTCAGCACGCCGTGCAGATAATAGGAGAAGAGGCCGACCAGAACCGCCAGGGAGAAGATCCTGACGGATCTCCTTTTCGATGTGAAATAAACCCGTAATCCGGTATAGATGGTGGTCCCGATCACCAGCAGGATACCCACCAGGCCCAGGATCCCTGATTCTGACAGGGGACCAAGGTATTCGCTATGTGCATTCCCCATGGTTCCGAAATCGGTGCTGATCCTGGTTTTTTCATAGGAGCGCTGATACCGGCCATATTCAAACTGGTACGTTCCCGGTCCGAATCCGAAAATGGGTTTGTCCCGCCACATGCGGTAAGCACAGCTCCAGCGGTTGATCCGTTCCAGGTTCGACTGGTCCGTTGAAATGTTGGACATGGACTGGATGTGCTCCGAAAACTCACTGGAGGACTCCACCCGGTTCTTTTCCAGCTCGACCATGATCTGCGACCTGATGGAAAGGAAAAAGCCGACCAGGACAACAGCCCCCGCCAGGACAATTTCAAACCGGACCCTGAGTTTGATGATGGCCCAGATCACCAGGGACCCGATGATGCTGATCCAGGCGGCTCTCGTGTAGGAAAAAATAAGGGCGAAGATAAACAGGATGATCAGCAGCACCATCAAAAAACGGGTATTGGTGTTTTCCCTTTTTATGAGCAAAAACAGGGCGACCAGGACGGGAAGGATCAGTCCCAGGGTCGCCCCGTAGGAAGTATGATCCTTGTAAAAGGGCTTGGAAACACTGTGGGCCATCATCTGGTTATTCAGCCCGTATCCGGCATGGTTGATCAGGGTGTAGACGATAACCCCTGCAAAAGCGATGATGAACAGCCAGACATAGGTGTGCATGCTCCTTTCTTTTCTGAATACCTGCGAAGCGACCAGGTAAAAACCCACGATGAACCAGAGCCTGGAAGCAAGCATCTTGAATGATACCACCGGATCGGAGCTGGTGATGCTGGTGACCAGCATCCAGGCAAGGTGGAAATAGACGGCCAGGGTGACCGGGTGCCTCAGGACGCGGAGATCGATCCTGGCGCCCATCAGGTATTTCAAAAGATACAGCAGCAGCAATCCGGCAAGCAGCGGCTCGGTGGGAAGAAACATGTCAATGGAAAGCCCCTTCACAAGCGTGCTCAGTGGAATGGAGAGGGGGACAAAGAAGACAATGGCAAGCAGATACTTGTCAATGGAGATAATGGCCAGGGCCACAAACAGCAGGAGGGCGGGAATGAGCGGCACATAGTAAATCTCAAATGCCAGCATCACCGCATTCAGTGCGATGAATGACAGGATGATCCCCCAGAAAAGGGGTCGCGGGTACCGTTCCAGGGGCCAGGCAATCATTGTTCTTCCCTCAGGACATTTGCCCGCTCCTTCACGCTGTCGATCACGATCAGTACGATCAGGGCAAAGAGCAGTGAGGCGAACGTTGAGACAATAACGATCAGGGATTTGTTGGGATAAGCTTTTTTCTCCGGGGGGAACGCCCGTTCCACAACGAATTTATAAGGCAGGTTCTGTTCCGCTTCAAGCCGGGCTTCCTTGTACCGGAGCCTCAGTCCCGCTTCAATCTGCGATTCGGTCCTGACCGCATTCAGCGTGGAAAGCAGCGGGGCCCCGTGACCGGCAACTGTCTTGATCAGGGCCTCCGTGGCGTCATCTCCCCGCTCGCCCTCGACCTTATCGGACATCTCCTCACTGAGCACGCTCAACGAGTCCTGCAACTGGACCAGGCGCTGCGCTGCCTCCTGGTATTCTTTTTCAACCAGGTGCAGTGCCACGACGGCCCGCTCCTTCTTCATGCTGTTGTACACGGTATCCACGAGATCTGCAATATCGTTGGCAATGCTTGCCGAAATATCGGGATCCTTGTCCATGACCGAGATTTCGACCGACATGAACTCGGTGAGCCGGAAATTGATATTGGATTTATAGGTCTCGAACAGCTCTGTCATGGGATATTTGCCATCCGGGTCTATTTCATAATGTTCCATCAGGTTGTACTTTTCGATGATCCGGGTCCGGACAGGCTCGGAATGCAGCACCTGAAGCAGCTGCTCCGCTTCTTCCTCCTCCCCGAATCCATGGACATTCTTACCTGAATAGTAATTCACCAGCAATTCCTTTGAAACGTTGGTATTCGTGGCCGGGAACATAATTACCGAGGATTCGTACATGGGTGTGATCATCAGGGAAACAATAATGGAAGTAATCCCGGCAACGAGACCCACCACAATAAGCACAAACCGTTTTTTCCAAATGTAGATCAGAAGATCCACAGAATTGAAGTTGTATCTTCTCTGCTTTTGATTATCCATGATTTTGAAAATTATGTTTCTTTAACCCTGACCAAAAAGTAGTTTTTCTTCCCTTTCTGAACCAGCAAATATTTGTTTCCGATGAGATCCTCCGCCAAGATCTTCCCTTCGGGATCAGTGATCTTTTCCTTGTTGATGCTTACCCCTCCGCCTGCGACCAGTCTTCTCACCTCACCCCTTGAAGAAAAAATCCCGGTCTCCTCGGCCAGCAGCTGTGAAACGCTTGAATCCAGAGCCGCACGGGTAATCTCATGGAGGGGAACCCCTTCAAAGATGGTCAGGAACAGATCCTCGCTCATCTTCCGCAGGGTTTCCTTTGTCCCCTTCCCGAACAAAATGCCGGATGCCTCCACCGCCAATTCATACTCCTCCCTGGAATGGACCATCACGGTCACCTCCTCGGCCAGTCTCCTCTGCAGCACACGGGTATGGGGTGCTTTTTCGTGTTCCTTCACAAGCGCTTCGATCTCTTCCCGGGTCAGCATGGTAAATATTTTCAGGTATTTCTCGGCGTCCTCATCCGAAACATTCAGCCAGAACTGGTAAAACTTGTAGACTGAGGTACGTTCAGGATCCAGCCACACATTCCCTTCCTCTGTCTTTCCGAACTTCCCTCCGTCGGATTTGGTGATCAGCGGACAGGTAAGTGCAAAGGCCTCCCCACCGTCGATCCGCCTGATCAGCTCGGTTCCGGTGACAATGTTGCCCCACTGATCGGATCCTCCCATCTGCAGCTTGCATCCGTATTCCCTGTAAAGCACAAGAAAATCATATCCCTGCACAAGCTGGTAGGTGAATTCCGTGAAGGACATGCCTGTTTTGCTGTCCTCTCCCAGCCTTTTTTTCACGGAATCTTTGGCGATCATGTAATTGACCGTGATATGCTTCCCGATATCCCGGATGAACCCCAGGAAAGAATAATCCTTCATCCAGTCATAATTGTTCACCATCACGGCCCGGTTGGGGGCTTCCGTATCGAAATCAAGAAATTTCGAGATCTGCTTTTTCAGTCCCTCCTGGTTTTTCCTGAGGGTTTCTTCATCCAGCAGGTTGCGCTCCGCGGAACGTCCGCTGGGATCACCGATCATCCCCGTGGCTCCTCCGACCAGGGCAATGGGACGGTGCCCCGCGTGCTGAAGATGCCTGAGCATCATCAATCCGACCAGGTGACCGATGTGGAGGGAATCGGCCGTGGGATCGATCCCCACATATGCCGATACGGTCTCCCTTTCGAGGATTTCCCCGGTACCGGGCATGATGTCGTGGATCATCCCCCGCCATTGAAGCTCCTTAACAAAATTCATTTTACTGATAAACTGTTTCTATCCGTATAAATTGTTTCCATCGCAATGGTTTTGTCCTCCCTGCGGGGGACATACTCTTTCCATTCTTCCTTTTTCAAATAGGGGAAGACCGCCGGGGCGAAATCCGACAGCGGCCGGTAAAGCAAGGAGCCGTCAATGTGCTCCTGCTTAATGATCTGGCGTTCCGCATTCACCTGGTTGATGGGCCAGAGGATCATGCTGATCACAAAAGCGGTGACGGCCACACCGAATACCATTCCGAGCAACCTGTTCACTAAATTCAGGGCCACTGCCCTGATCAGTCGGTCCACCACGAATGCCGCTGCATGCACGACCAGTACAATGGTCACAAATGCCACGGCAAAGGCGATTACGTTGATGTGCTGCGGTGAAATATTGAATACCGAATTCAGCAGGTCCGCAAACAGTGGCCTGAACTGGATCGCCCCCACGATCCCCAGGACAAGCGCCAGCAGGGAGGCGGCCATGTAGACCAATCCTTTTTTGAATCCCCTGTAAAGCGCAAATGCAATCGGGATCAGAAATATAATGTCCAGCACATTCATCGGGCCGTGTTAAAGTGCCACAAATTAAGGGAATTCTTCTGATATTTGACAATGTTTTTTCCTGATCACCATCTGCATCTCTCTCATGCATAGTAAAGGAACGTTATTGACCTGTCTGTTTATTGTTTACTTTCAAATACTGTATGCACAGGAACAATCCCGGGACCATGCATATGACCACCATCACCGGCACAGCGAGATCAGCCTGGGCGCCGGTGCGGTCTTAATGCCCTGGGAATCCGCCTGGGGGTTTGGGCTCCACCTGCACGGAACCACAGGGATCACGGGATGGATGGGAGCCGGTGCTGGTTTTGAACTGATCACCGGCGAACATACCCATTACACCATTACCGGTCTGCTTCATTTC
>DSDZ01000478.1 GCA_011048475.1 Bacteroides sp.
CACACGGGTGGAGTACTGGTTTTCCAGGATGTCATAGAGCGATCCGGAGAAATCCTCCCTGCCCGTCAGCCCGATCCTGGGATGGAAAAAGGAGAAGAAATAGACAAAGGGCCCCTGGACGGTTCCCCGCAGACGTTCCATCTTCAGCACCCTGGTATCCTGGGAGATCTCCAGGAACTGCGCCACCTCCCTGTCCGGATACACCCAGTCCGCACGGATCTCATAGTTTTTGATCTTGATGCCCAGGGCCTTCATCTCCTGGGAAAAGGAGGACCAGTTCCTAAGCCGGGTGTTCACGCTGGTATCGGCGAATTTCGTGCCGACTCCCTTTTTCCGCAACAGAATCCCCTCGTAGACCAGCTTATTGGTGGCCTGGCGCAGGGTGTTCCGGGAGATGCCCAGCTGCTTGGCCAGTTCCACCTCATTGGGAAGGTATTTCCCTTCTTTGTATTCCCGGATCTCCGACATTTCCCTGAGCAGCGACTCCACCTGTGCATGGAGGGGGATCTGGCTTTTGTGGTCGATCGAGTATCTTTTCATCGGTACAGGTGTTTCATTCTGTTTTCATCTCGGGTGAAATCGCCGGATCGATCATTTCAATCGGTACCCGGATAAAACGGGGACGGTAGATCCCGGCATCCCTGAAATGATCCTCCAGCTCCATGCTGTTCATGTTGTAGGAAACCAGCAGCATCCCCTCCTCCGTGAATTGGGGATGGGCCAGGGCGTTGTAGGTAAAAAGGTTTGGGTTTGAACCGGGGATCGGCGTTTTGTAGATCAGTTGCCTGTTCTTCCAGGGACCGTATGGGGTTTCGGCGGTGAACGTACAGATCTCATCGCTGATCCCGCCCATCTGGGTGACCAGGATGTACAGGTCTTCCCACCGGAACACGCTGAACTGTTCCGATCCTGCAATATCCGCCATGGGCGCTGCCGCTGAGGCTTCCCCGGTCCACCCCTGTCCGTCAAAAAATTCCCAGGGACCGGAGATCATGCCCCGCGGGAACCTGGCTGCATGGGGTTTCCCGGAACCCGCGCCGTACACGTAAATGTAGCTTTCATCCTCCAGGATGGCGTGACCGAAGTGGACCCCGGCTTCCGCACCGCAGGGAACGGGTGTGAGCGCTTTCAGTTCCAGGTCCGGAAGGCTGAAACCGGCCACCCATGTGCCGGTCCACCTGAAATCCCACATGCCGTCCCCGGTCTTGTCGAATTCGCTCAAAAAGATCCTGAGGGTTCCGTCTTCCACATATCCGTCCCCGGGCCAGAACCATACGGAGTCCTCCTTCAGGGTGCCATCCTTCCTGAAGGCGCCGGGATGGATGACAAAGGAAGCATTTTTGCCGTTATGTTTCTGGTGGATCGTCTGCAGTTCCGTTCCGTCCTGCACCACCAGGCTGTTCCGGATATAGATGGGGTCCTGTTTTAACCGGGTCCCTTTTTCCGGATCCACCCCTCCGATGAAGGTATCCCCGAACAGCCAGGCCGTGCGCCCGTCCGGAAGTGGGATCGAGTAAGTCCCGTCCCCCCCCGTAAACCCTTCCCCGCTGCGCAGGAACAGTCCGGTAAAGAAAGTGTCCGGGGATATGCCGTCAGGGGTTTCGCTGCGGGTGACCGGATCGCGGGTGACCGGACTGTTCACGAATTTTTCGATCAGTTCTTTCCACAGCACATAGCCGGCGCCGTTCAGGTGCAGGCCGTCGATGCTGTATTCCATGTTCAGCTTATTTTCCGGGGTGGCCAGCGGCGTGAACAGGTCGATGTAGACCAGTCCCCGCTCCGCGGCAATCGCCTCCAGTTCCCGGTTGATCTGCATGATATCCCGGTTTTTCCGGGTGGTGTGCAGCGCATCCTCGGTGGGCAAAACGCTCTGGATATAGACCCTGGTCTGTGGGGAGGCCTCCCTGATCCGGTCAAGGATCAGCCGGTAATTGGCGATGATCTGCTCCACGGATTTGCCGGCGGACAGGTCGTTGGTCCCGATCATCAAAAAGATCTTGTCGGGCCGGGAGCGGACCACCTCATCCAGTCTTCCCAGCACCCCGCCGGTGTCGTCTCCCCCGATCCCCCTGTTCTTCATGCGGGGATTGCCGAACAGTTCTGACCATTCGGCATTGTCGGTGATGCTGTTCCCCAGGAAAATGATCTCGTGATCGGTGTCGGGAAGACTTTCGAAATGTTCTTTGCGGTGGTAATAATAGGCTTTCAGCGCCCTGTTCCACTCGTTCAGCGCCTCGGCATCCCTGTCGAATGCCATGATCTTCTTTTTTTCCTCCGGAGAGAGGAGCATACTCAGGGAGGGCGGGGCATCCTCCGGCCGGCTGCCCCATTCCTTATTGGGTCTGGAGCCCATCTGCAGTACCAGGCTGCCTCCCTGTACCAGTTCCCTGTGATAGAACCAGGGTTTGTTGAGGGATTTTCCGTTCAGGCGGGCTGACTGGATATACCGGTTCTCGGTCGACACGTTCCTGGCTTCGATGACGAATTCCTTCCCCGGGTAATAACGTTCATCCAGGGAGATGGTGACCTTCTCGAAGAGGGGACTGCCCAGCTCGTATACCGGATCCGCCGAGGCGCCCCCCTCCATCTGGAACAGTCCCATGGCGCTCATAACGAACCAGGCCCCCATCTGTCCCTGGTCCTCATCCCCCAGCCATCCGTCCAGCGGTCCCGTCCCGTAGAACCGGTCCATGATCTCCCGCACCCATTTCTGGGTGAGCCAGGGCTTCCCCCCGTGGTTGAACAGGTAGGCGGCCTGCATGTTGGGCTGGTTGCCGTGGTTCACGGGCAGGATCCCCATCCCCTCCAGGCTGTTGGAGCCCAGGTGCTCCGAGTTGAAGTTGTGGGGACTGGAAGTGGCGAATCCCTCCTCCAGCCGGTCGTTGAACTCATCCCGGCCCATCAGGCGGATCAGTCCCGCCAGGTCATGGGGCACGAAGTAGGTGAACTGCCAGGCGTTCCCCTCCACAAAACCGGCATCCAGGAAGGTCACCTGACCGAACGGACTGAATCCCTCCACCCAGCTCCCGTCCGCATGCCTGCGCCGGATGTAGCCCACTTCCGGGTTAAAAACATTTGTATAATTGAACGACCGTTTCGTGAAGTACCTGTAATCCTTCTCCTTCCCCAGTGCCTTTGCGAACTGTCCCACGCTCCAGTCGTCATACGCATATTCCATGGTATTGGAGACCGGACCGTATTCTTCGGGGACATACCCGTACTTCATGTATTCCTCCAGGTTCCGGTTCCCCACCACGCCCCCGGCCTTGTGGGGCCCGCCGGGCTGCGTCTGCAGTTTGTAGCAGGCCTCGTAGGCCTTCTCTACGTCAAAGTCCCGGATCCCCTTCTGGTAGGCCCCGACGATGAAAGCGATCTGGTGGGAAGCCACCATGATGCCGGAGTATTCAATGCCGGTGGGACCCTTGGGGAGCCACCCTCCCCGGTCGTATATCTCCAGGAAGGACTTCACCCAGTGGCTGGTGATCTCCGGGGTGATCAGCGGCCAGAGCTGGTTCAGGTTCCAGATGGTGATCCAGAATCCGTCGCTCCCGTAGATTGCCGGAGTGCCTTCGGGCAGCTGCCGGACCTTCTCGTACATGTCCACATACCGGCCGTCCACATCGTTCCAGGTGGTCCTTCCCACGTAGGAGCGGTAGAGGTTTGTGTAGAACTTTTTCCTGTCGGCTTCCGATCCCCCTTCCACCCTGATCTTTCCCAAAAGCTCCTCCCAGGTCTCCTCCGCGGCAAGCCTGACCGCTTCGAAATCCCACCCGAAGGGATCCAGCTCTGTTTCCAGGTTCTTTCTTGCCTGTTCCACCGAGACCAGCGAGATGCCGGTCTGGACCATCACCTGCTCGCCTTCGGCAGTGCTGAATTCCACGAAGGCCCCCACATCCTTGTGTCCGAAGCCGGAGGAGACCGTCTCAACATTCCTGAAGATGTCCTCTTTCACCCACCCGTTAAAGGAATCGAAAGGTTTGCTGAAGCGCATCACGAAATGCAGGATGTACTCATTGTAGTTCGCCTTCCGCAGGCTCTGCTGGTAGGAGATCCCCTCGATCTCCCGGTCTGATACCCTGTTGATCTGCGTGTAAAAGATCTCGAACCCGTATTCGGAAGGGATCAGCAGATCGATCAGGATGCGGGCCGTGTCGCATTCGGGGTATGTATAGCGCTGGAAGCCGGTCCGCATGGTGGAGGTCAGTTCGGCCTTCACACCGTAATCGTCCAGAAAGACGCTGTAATATCCCGGGGAGGCTTTTTCGCTGGCATGGTCGAACCGGCTCCGGTATCCTTTCTCCGGGTGCCTTTCCGTGCCGGGTTCCACCAGGAGGGGACCGGTGACCGGCATGGTAAGCACCCCGGCCATGGTCCATGAATGTAGGTGGCTGAAGCCGGCGATGTTGTCGATGGAATAGTCATAGCCGGCCTTCCAGCCCAGCTCCTGGTTGTCGGGACTGAGCTTGACCATGGAAAAAGGCAGGGCCGGTCCCGGGAACATGATCCACCGGGAATCCTGGCTGCCCAGCAGCGGATCCACCCAGTCCACATATCTTTCCTGTGAGAGGAGGGGGGGTGCGCAGAGGCCGATCGCCAGGAGCAGTGCGGGCATCCTCGTCCGCCACGGACCCGGCTTTTGGTTTCTGCGGGGTGCTGTTTTCCGATGTTTCCCGGTTTGTTTGTTTGTCATGACAGAAGGTTTATTTCTCTTTTTCCATGTTCACCTTTCCATTCTCCGCCGAGATCGTGTAATAATCTCCCCCGTAAAGGACGTGGTGCAGTTTTCCCGAAAAACCGGAAGGGATGTTCTCCCGGAGCGGATTTCCTTCCACATCCGGGTAGAAGCCGAAGAAGCACTTGAGCATCACCTGGGAGATGGAGATCCCGCCGGAGGATTCCCGGTTGCCCCAGCCGCGCTGTGCGATGCGTACCCGCGCGTTCTTTCTGTATTTGTGCTCCCCCCACAGTTCGTGGGCCTGTGCCCAGCAGCCTTCGTAGGTGACCGGCTCGATGGCATGGTAGAATTCCAGTGCGCTGTCGGGATACCCCATCTGCACGAGCGCATCCATGGTCCCCGCCGGCCAGCCGTCGAAGGCTCCCAGCGGTCCGTGGTCCGGCCTGTCGGACACATCGGCGGCAATGTCCCTGAGCGACTGGGCCCGCATCCACCGGTCCGTGATCAGCTCATCGTATGCAAATGCGATCATCTCTTTGCGGACCTGCTCCGGCACATCACCCGGAATGTACCGTCCGATGAACATAAAGTCCAGGCAGTGCCGCACCTCCACGGTCTTTCCTTCCGGATGGAGGCTGTTCCACACCCCTTCTCCCGCATAGAGGGAAAGGATGCGGGGGATCATCCCGGCGGCCTCCTTCCGCAGGGAATCGGCCAGGGCGCTGTTGCCGGTGTGGTCGTACAGACCGGCCAGTTCACGCATCATCCAGGCATACCCCGCATTGAACGAGGGAACGATGTGCTTGTAGGTGGGAACGCACTCCAGCAGGTTCCACTCATCATCCCCGAAGTCGGCCAGCCGGTACACCTCCTCCTCGTATCCTTCCTTTCCGTAAGGGGCAAGGTTCTTCCAGTTCAGGGCATAGGTATGCAGGTGCTCCATGACCGTTTTGTCCCCGATGGTCTCTTCCAGGAACCCGAAATCGCGGGTGACGGTCACATATGACCGGATCAGCTGGAACAGCGCCCAGTAGTTGGCCGAATAGCCGTTGCCGACACCTTTGCCGCCGAAATTGTCCTTCCCGTAATGTTTCGATGGATCGATCAGGATCCAGGAAGAGAGGTGCTCCTTCATCATGGCGGGGTCCACCACCGCCCAGAGGGTGGACCACTCGGTGATGTCCCAGAAGAAGGTGATGGATGCCCCCCACCTGGGTCCCCCCGTCAAAAACACCTTTTCATGCTCCGGAAGGTTCGTGTTCAGGAGGTAGAGCAGTGTGAGGGGACCGGTGTAATAGACTTTCGCGGCCTTTTCGTCGGCGGTCTCCAGCACCGGGAAGCAGCCCGAGAACAGTTCGTTGTCCGGGCGGAACATGGCCTGCCACCGCTCCTCCCACACCTGGTCCGTTTCCCGGAACACCGGGTCGAAATCACCGCTCCACCGGTCCAGCTGGTCGCGCACCGTCCGGCTGTCACTGTTCCAGGTCATCAAATACCGGAG
>DSDZ01000471.1 GCA_011048475.1 Bacteroides sp.
AGCTGGACGTCCTCGTTCATGTGGCAGGTGAATTGGGTTAAAGCAGTCTAAGATATTTAAATTTTGACTAAAGTGCCAATTTTTTCCCCTGAAATAAGCTTTTTCAGATTCCCCTTCTCGTTCATATTGAAGACAATAATGGGAAGGTCGTTCTCCCTGCACATGGTAAAGGCGGTCAGGTCCAGAATACGCAGCTGCTTCTGGAGCGCTTCGTCGAATGTGATCTCGTCGTATTTCTCCGCCTCCGGGTCCTTTTCCGGGTCGCTGGTGTAGACCCCGTCCACACGGGTCCCCTTTAGCATCACATCCGCCTCCATTTCAACAGCCCGCAGCGTCGCCGCCGTATCGGTGGTGAAGTACGGATTGCCGGTCCCCCCGGAAAAAATCACGATCTCCCCGTTCTCCAGGGCCCTGATCACTTCGGGTTTGTAGTAATATTCAGCCACCGGTTCCATCCGGATGGCCGTAAAGAGCCTGGCCGCAACTCCTTTTGACTGGAAGGCAGACTGCAGGGCAAGCCCGTTGATCACCGTGGCCAGCATGCCCATGTAATCCCCTTTCACCCGGTCGAACCCGGCTTCCACGCCGGAGATCCCCCTGAATATGTTGCCCCCGCCGACCACGATCCCCACCTGGGTTCCCAGCCGTGATATTTCGGCGATCTCTTCAATGTAATCATTCAGCTGCCTGGGATCGATCCCGTGGGAACGCCCGGCCATCAGAGCTTCCCCGCTCAGCTTGAGCAGGATGCGGTTGAACTGGATCATAGGAAGAACTTTTATGCGAATGTAACGAATAATATTTTTGAGATGCTATCTTCTGTAAATGTCTCTTCGATGAGCTATTTTGATGACATATACGATCAGGTTGTCATTTTCTATAAAGTAAACAATTCGATTTTGAATAATCGTTTTGATACTCTGGAAGCTCACATATTAATAATCAAGCATTTCAGATAATTTACCCGTATGTGATTCATATTCAAAAAAAATTAAGTTCGCCGTTATTGACAGGCGGCTATGGAATAATTAAATTTGATACACACTCCTGGTTTCCGAATAAATCTTATGTATCATGTATCTGAAGTCACATTTCTTAGGATTCATCGTGGTTTTAATATGTATGAATATTAAAGCGCAAAAGGTCACCATAGAGAACGATTCTGTCAATCAGACTGAATATACCGGTATGCAGAGAAAACCGGAGTTAACTAATGTCAGGAGTGCAAAACTGATAGTGAATCAGACATTTGGAGAGGCAGGCAAAATTCGATTACCTGTTTATGATATTGTTGAACAGCTCCTTCAGTCTGCCGGGATAGAAGTAGTCAAAAATAACTACGATATGCTTGTGTATATTGATTTGGAAGGACAGGCAGAAGGACGAGATTATACCGTAGTATCACCAGGACCACAAGGCCAACCGATTGGCAGCTCCTTCGAATACAGTGGAGCAACTCTGAAAGGCAGTATAAGATTCGAAACTGTCAATGGAGCGAAATATGATCAAAAATTGTATGGGACTGTAACGCCTCCATCACATATTTCAGCCAGCTATCCCAAGCCTAAGAATGCACCTTTTATAGGCGCTCTACATGAATCCCTACCATCAATATATGAGTTTTTTTATTACTATCTGGGCCTTGCACCAGTCATTTACGCAATGAATGAGTATTCGATGTATCGACCTGCAGCGATTGAAGCACTGGGTAATATTGGGCATATTCAAACCTATTATCTTCTGATATCACTATTGAAGGATCCTGATAACAATATCCGGAGGGCTGCATTGAATACGCTTGAACATAAGATGCTGAATGATTTCAGGGCCGTGACACCTCTAATTTCGGCTTTGAAAGATGAAGACAGCTTTGTACGTCAGAATGCTGCAAGGCTGCTTGGCGAAAAAGGAGACCCTGAGGCTGTTGAACCTCTGATTATAGCATTGAAAGATCAGGATAACGATGTGCGTATTGAGACTGCGACAGCCCTCGGCAGAATAAAGGACAACAGGGCTGTCGCTGCACTGGTAATAACCCTAAAGGACCCGTATATTTATGTCCGCTCGGCATCATGCGGGGCACTGGGAAATATCGGTGACAGCCAGGCGATTGGACCGCTTTCAGAAGCATTAAGGGATTCAGAATCTTTCGTCTCCTTTGCAGCGGTCGAAGCACTGGGAAAGACAAAAGATAAGAGGGCCATTGAGCCACTTATCCAAGGAATGTTGTACTTTGGTTATGATGCAAAAAAAGCGCTTGAAGAAATTGATCCTGAATGGGAAGTGTCTGAATATGCGAGGAATGCGGTGCAGTATTTCATCGATTCCCTGAGTAGCCTGGATAAAGATATCCGCGAATCAGCCGCATATGCATTGGGTCTTCTGAAAGATGACCGTGCTTTTGAACCACTGATTCTTGCCTTAAGAAAACGACAGGGTTTTGATTATATTGAATCGATTTTGAAAACATTTAATCCGCAGTGGTACAGCACTGAAGCTGCGGAAAGGTCAGTTCCTTATTTTATTGAAGGATTGAAAGGACAGGATCGTGATGCCTGCATTGCATCCATTTGGGCGCTTAATCGAATCAAAGACAGAAGGGCCATAGAGCCGCTTGTCGATCTTCTGAAGAGTGAAGATAATACCATCAGGGAGAGTGCTGCTTTCACTTTGGAAAAGATCACCGGGAAAAAGTATCCCTAGCCGGAATCAGTCTTTCACTGAATATCTCTTGAATCCGGTCACTTTCAGATCCTTGTCAGATTCTTTCAGGTACTGGCCGACGGTCTTCTTGGCATCCTTGGTGAATTCCTGGTTCAACAGGGTGTTGTCCTTGAGGAATTTGGTCACCATCCCCTCGGCGATGCGGTCCACGATGTTCTCGGGTTTGCCTTCCTGGAGCGCTTTTTCGCGTCCCAGTTCCTTCTCCTTGGCGATCACCTCTGCCGGGACATCGTCCTTGTCCACCGCGACGGGCGACATGGCAGCCACCTGCATGGCCACATCCTTGGCCACCTGCTCGTCCACATCCGCCTTGTTGAATCCCACCAGCGTGGAGAGCATGTTGCTGAAGTGGTTGTACACCTGCACCTTTTCGGCCCGGATGAAGTCGTAGTAACCCAGTTCGATCTTTTCGCCGATCACACCGGAACGCTCGGTCACCACATCGGCCACGGTCTTGCCGTCCATGGGCAGCGCCTTCAGCGCTTCCAGATCGGAAGGCTTATTTTCAAGGGCCAGGTCGAGAATGGACGCAACCAGTTTGATAAAGTCCTCATTCTTGGATACAAAATCAGTTTCGCAGTTCAGAGCCACGATGGCGCCGAAATTTCCTTTCACTTTTGCCTGCACGTTTCCTTCCGATGCTTCCCGGTCGGCACGCTTGCTGGCAATGGCCTGTCCTTTTTTGCGGAGCACTTCCACCGCTTTTTCGAAGTCGCCGTTCGCTTCCTGGAGGGCCTTTTTGCAATCCATCATGCCGGCCCCGGTGGCTTTTCTCAGTTTAACGACATCTGCACTTTTTATTTCAGCCATTTTAAATTCCTCGTATTTATAAATATTGTATGGTTCTTTTAGATCTATTCCGCCTTCTCTTTTCCGGCGGCGGCACCTTCCCCGCCCTCTTCAACGGCCTCTGCGGCTTCTGCCTTCGGCTCTTCAGGCTTGGCTTCTGGCGTTTCTGCCTTCGGTTCCTCAGGTTTGGCCTCTGGCGCTTCTGCCTTCGGCTCCTCAGGTTTGGCCTCTGGCGCCTCGGCTTTGGCTTTGGTTTCCTCGGCTTTGGGCTTCTCTACTGCGGGTTTTTCTGCCGGAGCTTCAGGTTTTTCAGCTGCAGCTTCAGGTTTTTCTACCTTGGCTTCGGGTTTCTCCGCCTGCGGTTTCTCTGGCTTCTTTGCGGCGGGTTTCCCTGCGGCTCCGCCTTCCTTCCCGGGCTTTCCGGATGCTTCTCCTTTCACTTCCACCTTTTTGGTAACCCGCTTCCGTTCTCTCCTAGCGCCCTCACCCTGCTCATCGGCTCCCTTCACCTCTTTCTCCTCCTTCGCTTTCTGGCTCTTGGCCTTTGCCTCGGCTGCTTCCTTCTCCTTCTCCATCTTACGCTCCTTCAGTCCTTCCAGCACCGCATCAGCCACATAGTTGATGATTAGCGAGATGGACTTGGACGCATCGTCATTGGCAGGGATGGGGAAGTCGATGTTCCTCGGATCCGAGTTGGTGTCAACCATGGCGAACACCGGGATGTTCAGCCGGTTGGCCTCCCTGACGGCGATGTATTCCTTGGTCACGTCCACCACGAACATGGCTGCTGGAAGGCGGGTCAGGTCAGCGATGCTGCCCAGGTTCTTTTCCAGCTTTGCACGCTGTCGGGTGATCTGGAGCCTTTCGCGCTTGGACAATGTATCGAAGGTCCCGTCGGTAGCCATTTTATCAATGGAGGCCATTTTCTTCACAGCTTTCCGGATGGTGGGGAAGTTGGTGAGCATTCCGCCCGGCCAGCGCTCCGTCACATACGGCATGTTGACCTGCTTCACCTTTTCGGCCACGATCTCCTTGGCCTGTTTCTTGGTGGCCACGAACAGGATCTTGCGGCCCGACTTGGCGATCTGCTTCATGGCGGAGGCTGCTTCTTTGAGCTTGGCTTCCGTTTTGTTCAGGTCAATGATGTGGATCCCGTTCTTCTCCATAAATATATAAGGAGCCATGGCGGGGTTCCACTTTCTCTTCAGGTGACCGAAATGGACACCTGCATCCAGTAATTCCTTGAAACTTGTTTCCGGCATTTTTTTAATTTTTGCTGGTCAACCCCCAGGTAGCCCCTTCCGGGAGTCCTGGCAGTTTCGCAATGTTTAAAATATAGAAAATTTCTCTTAACGCTTGCTGAACTGGAAACGCTTCCGTGCCTTGGGCTGTCCGGGTTTCTTGCGTTCTATGACGCGCGGGTCCCTGGTCATGAATCCCTCGGCTTTCAGCATTGTCTTGTATTCCGGGTTCACCTTCACCAGCGCCCTGGAGATGGCCAGACGGAGTGCCTCGGCCTGGCCGGACATTCCGCCGCCGTTCAGGTTCACCCTGATGTCGTAATTGTTCTTCAGCTCGAGCAGGTTCAGGGGCTGCTCGACGATGTAATGAAGTTTGGTATGCGGGAAGTACGTTTTGTAATCCTTGTCGTTTACAATGATCTGGCCTTTGCCTTCGCTCATGTAGATCCTGGCAATGGCCGCTTTCCTTCTTCCGATGGTGTTGATCACTTCCATTATTTAATGCTGTTTAGATCCAGTTTTTTGGGTTGCTGCGCTTCATGGGGATGGGTATCTTCGGCGTAGACGTGGAGATTTCTGAACATCTCGCTTCCCAGCCTGTTTTTCGGGAGCATTCCCTTCACCGCTTTTTCCACCACGGCACCGGGCTTCTTTTTCATCAGGTGCTCGATGGTCTCCGTCCGCTGTCCGCTCGGGTAACCGGTATGGCGGACATAGGTCTTCTGGTTCATCTTGTCCCCGGTCAGTTTCACCTTGTCGGCATTGATCACGATCACATGATCGCCGCAGTCCACATGGGGTGTGAAATCGGGCTTGTGCTTTCCCCTCAGAATGGATGCAACCCTGGAAGCCAGTCGCCCCAGCACCTCATTTTCCGCATCCACAATGTACCACTCTTTCTGAACCGTATCCTTGTTTGCGGAAACCGTCCTGTAACTTAATGTATTCACTTTGAATCTGTCTTAATTTGATGCCTGAATTAATGGATCGCAAAAATACAATTAATTTCTATAAAACAATAAGATATCAACAATAAATTCGGGGTCGCACAATAGAAAGGACCGGGTGAAGTTATCTTATATGAGGATTGCAGTGTTTTCATGAAACTAACCCGAAAACCACTTCATGAGCAGGTGTATTTCTATGCACTTGCGTTGCTGGCGATCAGTCTCCCGCTTTCCATTTTCACCACCTCGGTAGCCCAGATCATCTTGCTGGCCAACTGGTTCGTGGAGGGAAGGTTCCGTAAGAAATGGGAACGGTTCCGTAAGGCGCCCGCCCTGTGGATCTTCCTGGCCCTTTACCTGATGCACCTGGCCGGACTGCTGTGGTCGGCCGACACCGCTTACGGGCTGAAGGATCTACGGATCAAATTGCCGCTATTTTTCCTGCCGCTGATCCTGGCCACCTCGG
>DSDZ01000384.1 GCA_011048475.1 Bacteroides sp.
AATCCTTTCCATGCCATGCTCATGTTGACCCCGTACATCAGCTTGGGAGTGGTTCCCCTTCCGATGATCACCCTGTCCTGGGAATTGATCACCCCGTCGCCGTTATAATCCACCAGCTTCACATCTCCCGGGTAGATGGAAGCATTGTTCCTGTTGTCCATGACGGCCCAGTTGTCAATTTCCTCCCTGGACTGGAACAATCCGTCCGACATGTATCCCCACCACCTGTCGGTCCATTCACCCACCTGGTTGCTGACACGTTCGGCTTCTCTGGTGGCAAAATCGCTCTGGTCGATCAGCAGGCATTTTTCCCTGTTGGCCGAGATGTTCCCGCCGATGCTGTAGATAAAATCGCCGATATTGTGGTTGTGATTGAGGCTGAATTCCACACCCCTGTTATCGTATTTGGCATAGTTCACCATCGGCATATCCGCACCGACCGTGTTCAGCACGCTTGCCGTCCTGGCGCCCAGCACATCGCTCCGCAACCTGTAGAAAAAGTCAAGCGAACCTTCCAGGATCTGCCGGGGCAGGCTGAAATCAAGCCCGATGTTCGATATGGTCATCTTCTCCCAGGTAAGGGTTGGATTGGGGATGGCATCAGGATAAATCGATTTGCTCAGATTGTTCGTTGATCCGTCGAAGATATAGGGATCCGAACTCATCGAGTAAGTCTCCAGGTACTGGAAACTGCTTATCTGGTCATACCCCAGCTGTCCCCAGGAAGCCCTGAATTTCAGGTTTTCCAGGAATGGTACCCGGTCGCTTAAGAAATCCTCTTCAGAGATCCGCCATCCGATTGAGGCCGAAGGGAAGAATCCCCACCTGCTGTCTTTCGGGAAAAGAGGTGAAGCATCATACCTGCTGTTCAGTTCAATCAGGTACTTGCCCTCATAGTTGTAATTCAGCCTGGATACGAATCCGATTCTCCCCCCCTGTGCGGCGCTCCCGTTGTTCGTCTTGTTCAGATCGGGTCCCGCAAACAGGTAATCGATGTTGATCGCATAATCCTGCCGCTGCGCCTCAAACCAGTTTGACTCGTTGGACAGGTATTCAAACACAGCCATGGCACTCAGATTGTGCGCATTGAACTGCCGGTTCCAGTTCAGCTGAAACTGGCTGTTGATGGCACGGTTCGAGTTATTCCTCTCTTTCACAAAGTTATAAGCAGCCGTGTACCCTGCCACCGTATAGGTTTCCGATTCCCAGTCATAATCATAATGCGCAGATTTTCTCCTGACCACCTTGACCCGGTTCTCCGTATTCAACAGCTGGACAACACCCCTGGCCTGGAAACCGAACGGAAGATCATAGGAAAGGGAGATTTTTGCATCCCCGGTATTGATCCTGTCGTCCTTGAAACCCACAAAATCGGCTTCGGAATGGGCCAGTGGGCTCCGATATACTGCCTTTGTGGGATCGGGCCAAGAAATCGGCTTGTACGCGGCCGCACGGAACATCCAGACATAAAACCCGATGGTGAATCCCACATTCTCCAGATCATAAAAGGGTTCCATAGACTCCATGGGTGCCGTATAATACCTTTGATAGAGGTTCAGGTCAAGTCCCAGGTTCAGTTTATCCGTGAGTGCCACATCCACGTTCGACCTGATGTTGTACCTGTTCAGCTTTGTATCATTGCTCTTCATCAGCGCTTCCTGGTAGAAATAATTTCCGGAAATGAAGTATTTGATCCTTTCGGTTCCTCCCCTGATGCTGATATTCTGCTGAAGTTGCGGAGCATAGTCCCGCATCGTCACATCCCACCAGTCGGTGCTGGGATACTGGGGATCAGTCCCGTCCCTGAATTTCTGTAATTGTTCATCGGTCCATTTTGCCGGCATCCCCATGTTAAGGTTTGCCACATTTTCCATGGCAGCCTGCTGGTATGCATTGACGAATTCTGGATATTTGGTGAAATACTGCATGCTGTTGTTGCTGCTGAAGGTGACATTCACCCCCGTTGCCGTACCCCGCTTGGTGGTAACCAGGATGACCCCGTTCCCGGCCCTTGCCCCGTAGATGGCAGCAGATGCTGCATCTTTCAGAATACTGATGTTTTCAATTTCATTGGGATCGAGCCGGGTTAACGTCTGGTTGTCAGACGGCATGTTGTCGATAATGATCAGGGGTGTCCCGAAACCCCTGATGTTATAGGTGGTATGAGAAATATCCCCGGGTTGTCCGCTTCCGTTCTTTACGTACAATCCCGGTGCCCTCCCCATCATGTTCTGAACCAGGTTGGGGACACTGATCTCCTCCAGATCGTCGGTCTTCACCGCGGTCACGCTGCCGGTCAGGTTCACTTTCTTCTGTCTTCCGTAACCGATGATCACCACCTCCTCCAATCCGACAGCATCCTCAGTCATAACAAGATCAATAACAGTCCGGCCGGCCGCTTCGATTTCCACCGGACTCATCCCCACAAAAGAAAAATGAAGGATGGCATCTTCCGGTACATTTTCCAGAGTATAGCGACCGAATTCATCCGTCACCGTACCCATCGGGGTGCCCTTCACCACAACCGTCACCCCCGGCAAAGGATTCCCGTTATCATCCGTCACTGTCCCGGTAATTGACCTCTGCTGCATTTCCCGCTCATTTCTTGAAAGGTAATCCGGTGCAAGGATGATTTTCCGGTCAATGATGGAATATTTCACATCCGTACCGGCAAACAAATTGTCCAGGATAACATTAATCGGCTGGTCATTTGCCGCAATGTCCACGATGCGGTCGGTGTTCAGAAGCTTCTCATTAAACAGGAAGAAAAATTCGCTTTCCTGCTCAATCCTGTCAAGAACTGTGCTCAGTTCTGTGTCATCAAGGTTCAGGGAGAGCCTTGTTTTCTGCGAATAGGTGTCACTGGCATACGCCTGCAGTAATCCGACGATTATTAGTAAGGTAGCAATACGCATGATCAGGAAGATTTTATTCAGAGAGTGATCGCCAACACCCCTGAATGGTTTGTTTTTTTTCATAGATTTGTAAAGTCTTAAGTTAAAAATGTCGTTCAGATGTTTTTAGGGAAATCGTTAGCGCGATTTCCTTTTTTTCTTTAAGGTCCGTTAATTGCGTTCATGGATGTGGGATTAGGTTGTCAGACATATTAATTTGTTTTATATATGGTCACCACTTCCTTCTCATACGTCCCGTCCATATTCAGCTTCCTGGGTGAGATTTTATAACTGATGGGTGAAGTCATGGCCAGCAACTTCATCACCTCCTCCAGCGAATCATCCTGGAATGTCGCCCGGAAAGAATATTTTTCAAGCTCCTCATCTGCAAGGATAACCCTGACATTGAACCATCGCTCAATGCGGCGGGCCACATCAGCCATGGGTTCCTGCCTGAAAACCAGCTTACCTTCGGTCCATGCCGTTATCTTATCCGCATCGACAGTCTCAACCCGGTGTGACCTTTTGTCCGGCCGGTAGATACACATCTGATCAGGATGCAATTCCGTCAGCCGGACACTTTTCCCGTCAATGTTTCCGAATATATCTATACGACCGCTGGCAAGTGTGATCCAGATCTCGGGATCGTCCGGGAAAGCCTGGACATTAAAAGAAGTGCCGCGTACGACCACACTGGCATGCTCCCCCTTCACGATAAAAGGTTTCTTTGCATCAGGAACCACATCAAAATATGCTTCCCCTGTCAGCCTTACTTCCCTGGATCTGCCCTTGAACTCGGTGGGGAATTCCAGGTAAGACCCCCCGTTCAGCCAGCCGGTCGAACCGTCCGTCAGATGGAAGCGGGTACGTGTCCCCGGAGGTGAATAAAGTTCTGAATATGATGTTCCGGAACCGGTCGTGATATCACCTCCCCTGGTCAGCCAGAAAGTAATTACCAGCGGGATGAATAAAACTGCTGCAATCTTCTGCAGGACATTCAGGAACTGTATCGTTCCCTTTTTCTTGCGCTGCTGCCTGAAATCATCCTTTTTGATCCTGCGATAAACCTCACCCAGCAGTGCAGCCCTGTTGCAGTCTTCCAGTTTCCCCTCTTCCATCGAATCCCAGAAGCTTCGGAATTTCTCATGGATATCTTTTTCATATCTGATGTCTGAGAACCAATCGATCAGCTGATCCCTGTCACCCTTGCTTCCCTTTCCTTCGAGATACCTTTTAACAACCTCAAAATCAATTTTCATACTCTGTTTTCCTGTGATCGTGCAATTTAGAAAAGAACCCGGAAGAGTATCATGTTCTTCCGGATTCATTTCACAAACCTAAAGCTAAACTAAACCAACAAACCCTACTATGAAGGAGATGTTTCATATTTTGTTACATGGTTCCCTAAGGCGGGAATAATTCACATGATGAGGTGTAATTTAGAATAATTGTAAACAGCCTGGGATGCCCGGAACCTTTAAGATGCTGTAATGATGCTATTTAATGAAAAGGAAGAAAAAAAGCGTGGACAACAAGAAATCCTCACTGCTGAGGGCATCCCGCAGGAAAGCTTTCGCTTTCGACAGCTGATTGTCCACTGTCCGGACCGAAATCCCCAGTTTCTCCGAAATCGCCTGATTGGACAATGACTCTTTCCGGCTGAGCTGAAAAATGGTTTTCTGGCGGGGAGGCAGTTTTTCGATCAGTCGCTCCGTTTTTTCCAGAAGGTCCCTGTATTCAATATCGGTAACGGTGGAAGAATCGCTGTCAAGATAACCCTCCCTGAATTTCTGAAGATGCTTCTTCTCCACCGCCAGCTTCCTGAAGTGCTTCCGTATGATATTCAAACATATGGAAAAGATCCAGGCTTCAATATCTTTTATTTCCGTCAATTTATCTCGGTCATTCCAGAGATTGTAAAAAACATCCTGGACAGCCTCTTCCGCATCTTCTTTGCTCTTAAATGTGACCAGCGAAAATGTATAAACCTTCCTGTAGTATTTATCGAATACTTGGTCAAAAGCATCTGGATCGCCCTTTTTGAGCCTTTGGATGATATTTTCCTTTCCTTCCATACCCGTCCGGATTGTCCAAAGATAAGGACAAGGTTTGGTATTTTTCAAGGGGGACGGTCACCGGGACTGCTTAGAGTCCGAGACCTGTTCTTTAAAGTCCCCGGTATATAAACCTTTTCCACGATTTCCACCGGTCAACGATTTGAAAATTTTACCGATAATCTAAGCATTGAGATTCCGGGGAATTTAAGAAGAAGCAGCATCGATCGAAGCACCCGTGAAATCCTTTAATAAGCTTTGGGGAAAAGTAGAGTATTGGACATTGAACGTACTCTGCCAGATTGTAAGTATTATTCGAATTCAGGCTTATTTACAGGATTATCGGTTAGTTGAGGCATATCCAGTTAGCAGATATCTATTTTCATAAATTTGCAATATGAATAAACGGACTGTAAACAAACCAAGACGAATACGAAATGAAATAAAAAGTATTGATCCTGCTGCAAAAGTTATACTCTTTGGCTCTCGAGCACGGGGAATACAAGAAATGATTCGGACTGGGATATTCTTATTCATATTAAGGAGAAGGTCACAACTGAAATTGAAAAGGTTCTCGGATATATACAATTCGACCTTGAACCTGAAACCGGAAAGGTTTTTTTCCACATTTATTTATAATACAGGCATTTGGAGTACAAAACACAAGGTGATCCATTTTATAAAAACATTAAACAAGAAGGAATTCATTTATGGGTAAATCTTCGAAAAATGAAAGTAAAAAGAACAAATAATATTCCTGAATATTCCATTATATCAAAAGATTTTATAGGTTTTCAGTATTGTGACTCATTTCGTACGGTAATACAAACAAATAATAGTCTGGATAGAATTACTACTGATCTTTTTCAGACACCAAAATGGGCAGATTTTTTAATGACCATCAGAAATGCAGTTGTAAGATTGGCAGGTTTGACTGCAGGGGGAAATAAGAAAAACACGTATGTATCGGATTATTATCCTATAGGTTCAAGAGCCGTATACTTTACTGTTATTGACAGGAATGAGAATGAAATATTAATGGCCGAAAATGATAAACATTTAAATTTCAGGGTTTCTGTAATGGTTAACCGGCAGGATGATCATTTAACAATACACTTAACAACATTAGTGAAATACAATAATTTTCTTGGATGGCTATATTTTTTCCCTGTCAAACCTTTTCATAGATTGATCATAATATCATTATTCAAAAG
>DSDZ01000321.1 GCA_011048475.1 Bacteroides sp.
ATTTTATACAATGTATTGGGAGCCAGACCGGTAATCTCCACCATTTCAGCGGCCAGATCATCCCCGGTAAGTTCTATCTCCTTTATTACCGAATTGTCGGAACGCTTGATTACTTCCAGGTGGGTGGGAATATCTGTTTCCGCTTTCCAGCGAGCTACCACAGAAGTGGAGGTTGTTTCTTTAAAATCCTGTTTCAGGAGTATGGTAGGCATTCTTCCTACCCAGACCTTTCCCATAAATGCCCAGTGGGAATTGAATTCAGGATTTTCTGCATTGGCCCTGACACGTAAAAAATAATGCATCTCCTCTTCCAGGTTCTCGAACAGCACGTAATTGGTATCAATTTCAACTGATTTGTAAATGATTTCAAAAGAATCCACACTGATCTCCGCCGTATAGGATACAGCTCCTTTTATCCGGTCCCACTCTGCTGAGAACCAGGTTCCCCCTGTTGATTCTATGTCTGCACTCACAGGTCTGAACAAGCGTACTTCAGGAAGCGGGTCTTCCGTCTGGTCACACGCCTGAACGATCAATACGATCGCAAGGAATGGGAGGATATAATCTCTGAATGAAAGATTCTTGTTTGACATTTCTGATCTGATTAAAATGTGAGTAAATATCCGTTGTTATCCAGAACACCACGGCTGCTGTTGATGATGGACTGGTGAATGGGCAGAATATAGGGCACAGGCGCCTGTCCCGTCGGATCCGTGTACCCGCTCCACTGAATGTCCATATAATCAACAGGTAACGCTGTTCCCTCGTCCCACAGGCCGCTCAGCCATCCGACAGTCTCATATCCGTCCGGATTGTCCCCGATGTTCGGCACATCTTTCAGCGGCGGGACCACATCCGGCCGGCGGGCAAATCTGTTGTAAAATTCAAGGGTACCGTCACTTTTCCTCCGGTAGTACAACTCATCAGCCAGGTGGGATGTGGGACCGTCATCTATCTGGGAATCCTCGGCATATTGCTTCAGCGTGGTTTGTGCCTCCACGATTTTCTCCCCCAGAAGGTTCCATCTTACAAGGTCAAACTTGCGGATACATTCCCCGCCAAATTCCCAGGCACGTTCATCCACAATGGCTTCAAAGAATTCCTCCCTGCTGCCTGATTTTTCACTAATGTATGCGTCCACTTTCTCAGGCCAGTATTCAGAGGGGAAAGCCCGCTGCCGGACTTCCTTCAATGCCTCCTGTGCTGTGGCATTGGGACCCTCCAGTTCATTCTCCGATTCAGCCAGCATCAGCAGTACATCCGCATACCTGAGAACCGGGAAGTTGATCCCTGTCCCCTTGGCTGACGTCTCACCAAGCGGATTCGGCACCCAGGTTCTGGACCATTTGTGGGTGGAAATAAAGATCACCCAATTAACCGGCTGCTGAACCAGGTCTTCATCATAATAATAAAAAGCATTCGAAACAGGCAGCCTGGTATCGGTCGTATCAAAGGTATAGAGATAATTGGGAGGAAAGTTGATAAAGTTGTTACCTGTTCCCCAATCATGATTCCCTCCGTCAACCTTCAACCCAAGATCCCAACCGATATCACTGTTTACACCCAACAGATAGGGAACTTCCCAGATAACATCCATGTTCGTGGTGGTGATATACTGGCATTGATTCATAAACATTTGCTGAAAATCAGGATCCAGGGTGCGTTGTTTCATGTCAATGAGTTTTTTGGCATAGGTATTGGCCAGTGTGTAATAATCCCGCCAATCGTCTGCACGGCGCATGGTCCCATCCTGCCTCAATGCATATCCTCCCCTGTACAGTGACAGTCTGGCGATCATGCCAATCACAAAATCTCGGCTGATCCGTTCAATGCCTTCCGGTAACTGGTCTGCCCAGAACATCTCCGGCTCGATCCCGATCAGGTCACTGATCATGTGGGCAAGGATCGTGTCCCTGTCGGTCCGCGGCAGATAAAACTCGTCTCCCGCTTTGGTGGGGGTGGTAGTAAAGGGCACATCGCCCCAGTAGAACTGAAGCAGAAAATATTTATATGCCCTGATGGCCATCGCTTCTCCCAGCATATGGATGACCTGCCGGTTATTTTCCTTGTAAAGGTTACTGTTCCGGATCCCCTCGATGACCTCATTGGCCCGGTTGATGCCCAGGTAACAATTGTTCCAGGTATCCAGGATCTCGGTGTTGGTTGACGTGGCACGGTAAGACCACAGATCCCGGCGGGTATTATCCGTTCCGGCATGCACGTGTCCGTTCTCCAGGTCCGTATTACAGGAAAAGAAAGTCGACAAACGCTGATCGTACGAAGAATTGGCAAAGGACTGATATACACTGTTCAGTGCTTTGCGTGTATCTCCTTCGCTGGAAAATATATATAAGTCTGTAAAGGCAGAGGGGGAATCCGTCTCCAGGTACTTTTCACAAGCAGTGGAAACGAGTATCATCCCTATCAGTAAAAAAGCCGAGTATCTCATGATTCTATAATGTTTTAAAAACGCGGATTAGAAAGTTATATTCGCTCCAAGGACAAATGACCTGCTTTTCGGATAGGCGGAATAGTCCACTCCCGGAGTCAGTTGCCTGTAAGATCCACTTTGTGTGGTGCTTACTTCAGGATCATAGCCGGAGTAGTTGGTCCATATCCAGGCATTGTAAACGGTTGCATAAATTCTCAACCGTTCCATTCTTAACTTATTAATTACATTATCAGGTAAGGAATATCCCAGCGTCAGGGTGTTCAACCTCAGGAATGAGCCATCCTCAATCGCCCCCGAATGGAACAGCGGTTTGGTGGAACCACTGGAAAAGGGCGACCACATGGTTTTATCCTGGTTCACTTCAGCCAGCCTGTCCAGATCGGTAATTTCTTCGCCTGTTTCCAGGTCGATGTACATATAGCGTTTCTCGGAATTCATGGTGTTGAGCATGTTCCCGTAGGTTGTATGGAACAGCATCTGGAATTCGATCAAACCAGTATTATAAATGTTGTTGCCATACATCCAGTTAAAGAGCGCAGACAGGTCCCACGACTTGTACCGGGCATTGATATTGAGTCCTCCGGTATGTTTGGGATTGGCATTTCCGATTACTTTCCGGTCCTGATCAGCAGTGATCACCCCATCCCCATTTAAATCCTTCAGCTTCATGGTGCCCGGTCTGAGTCCGATCACACCACCCAGGATCCCTTCACTGTTAACCACACCTTCCTTCAGCTCATAGGCCCCCGTCTCTTCATCCACGATGACAAAATCATCAGGAGTGTACATTCCGTCAAATACATATCCGTACATCAAGCCAACGGTCTCACCCACGATCACCCGGTAGTCGTCCGATTCACGCAGGTCCGATGTGGCCCAGTTGGAGTTGAAAGGCTTCTCATTGACCTCATCCAGCTTGTCAATCTGGGGTTTGTTGAACCCAATGTTGAACATCACGTTCAGGGTCAGGTCCCTTTTCTGGACAGCACGGGCATCCATCGTGAATTCAATCCCCCGGTTGGAAGTCTGCCCAATGTTACGCATCTGCTTAGAGTATCCGAGATAGGAAGGGATATCCGATTCAACCAGAAGGTCTTTTGTCGTATTCCAGTAAAGGTCTACGACTCCTGTGATTCTGTGGCGGAACAATCCATAGTCCACCCCGATGTTTCTGGTGAGCGTTGTCTCCCATCTGAGATCGGGATTGGAAAGGAGACTTGACGCTGGAATGTAATATTGATTGATCCGGTCACCAAAACCTATGGAATTGCTGGTGGAGATCCGGTAATTGGTTTTCCACAGATCCGCTCCGATCCGGTTGTTGCCGGCAGTTCCTACACTTGCCCTCAGTTTGAGGTTTGAAATGAGGTTTTGGTTCTGCATGAACTTTTCATTGGAGATTCTCCAGGCAATGGCACCTGAAGGGAAGTAGCCCCACTGGTTTCCGGGGGCAAATTTACTGGATCCGTCCGCCCTGAATGTGGCCGTCACTATATACCGGTCCAGCAGGTAGTAATTGATCCTCCCGAAGAAGGAAGCCAGCTTGTCATCAGGATCAAAGACTGTGGACATTTCATCAAATTCACCCAGCGCCATGTTGGCAAACATCTTGTCAGGCGGAAGGTCTTCTGAGAAATACTTGGCACGCATAAAAATGTTGGAGGAACTGCTCTGGATCATCTCCTGTCCGGCCATCAGATTCATCTGCTGTGTTTCCCCCAGATCCAGATTATAGGTCAGGGTATTGGACCACCGCAACTGATTACCCTTATACGAGTTGATATCTCCCAGCGGAAGACTGCTTCCATAATTCCTCGATCGGGAGGTCAGCGGACCATAGTACCTGTAGTTGTTTCCATAATTGTACCGTACCCCGAAATCGGAACGGTATATCAGGTTATCGACGATGGTCCAGTCCAGACCGGCATTCAGATAGTAATATCTTGTCTGCCGCTTTCTGTAGTCCTGTTCCACCAGCTGGGCCGGATTGATAAAACTTGAGATGAAAGACTGGTAATCATCATAAAACGTCGGATCATCAAAATCATAATCCAGGATATCAATCAACCCGTTCACAGGTCTGGCAGTAAGGATGTGGGACATTCTCAGGTTGGCACTCCCCGACGTGCCTGCTCCGATCACATCAGTATTGATCACCCGGGATGAGAGGTTTACCTCAACCGATTCCCCTGCCTTGTGTTTCAGGTTAAAATATATATTGGTCCGGTCATAGCCGTTCCCGATCAGGATTCCTTCATCAGTAACATCCGACAGGCTCAGTTTATATCTTGTTGCTTCTGTTCCCCCTCCGACATCAAAATTGTGGTTCTGGGACAATGTGGGGGATCCAAGCATTTCTTCCTGCCAGTCGGTTCCCCGTTGACCTTTGTACAATTCCAGATCTTCATATACACCGAAATTGCTGATAAAACGGTTATATGCAAGATCCCCCTGCTGAACCCTGGCATATTCATACTGCATCAGTACAAATTCGTACGGATCCAACACATCCAGTTTTTTTGCCAGGGTGCGCATTTGTACATAACCGTTGTAGGAAACCTGTGTTTTACCGCCTTCGGCTCCCTTTGTGGTGATAAGGATAACCCCGTTGGCACCTCTTGAACCATAAATTGCTGCCGAAGAAGCATCTTTCAATACATCAATGTTTGCAATGTTATGGGGAGAGATATCGTTGATGTTATCGACCGGAAAACCATCCACTATAAACAACGGGGAGTTGTCCTGTGTGACAGATCCACCACCCCGGATCCGGATCACCAATTCAGCATCGGGTGAACCGTCTGTTGTTTTAATTTGCACCCCGGCCATTTTTCCGATCATGGCTTCGCTAACGCTTGCTACCGGTATATCGGCGAGCTGATCACCCGAGACCGAAGAAACAGACCCGGTCAGATCTGCCCGTTTCATGGTGCCGTAACCCACCACGACAACCTCATCAATTTCTTTCAGGTCGGGTTTTAGCTCCACATTGATCACGGTATTCCCCTCGATGGGTATGCGCAATCGTTCGTACCCCATGTAGGAGAAAAGCAGTGCTTTGCCACTTTCTCTTAGTTCGATGACATATTCACCCTCCAGATCGGTTATGGTGCCGTTGGTTGTACCTTCTTCAATGACGTTGACGCCCGGTAGTGACTCCCCTGTATTCGCATCGACTACCTTACCGGTAATGCGTAGATCCTGCACCGGTTCACTGGCTGGTATGAGAACCACAAAATTCTCCTTAATTTCCTGATAGGTCAGATCAGCCTGTCCCAAAGAACTGGCCAGCACTTCCTTGATCGGCTTGTTGTGCATTGCAATGGAGACTCTTCTGTCCAGTTCAGGCAGATTTTCATTATAAAAGAAATTGATCTGACCCAGTTTTTCAATCTCCATCACAATTTCCCGGACCGATGCATTCTGCATATCGATGGATATTGTTTGGTTTTGCGAAAAAACATTTGTCGCAGAAACCTGGACAAGTACCAGGAATAAGAAAGCGAAGCAAAATTTCATTGTTAACCAGATTTTTTCCCTTCCGCTATAGGCAGGAAGGATTAACATTTTTTCGTTAGTTTTCATACATTTGTGATAGTTATCCGTTAATGTGAATTTCTGTTTTTTTGCATGAAATTCCGTTAATCTTTCCTGCCGGGAGATGCTGCCACATCTTCCGGCAGTGTTATTCATATAACCCTTTACGA
>DSDZ01000300.1 GCA_011048475.1 Bacteroides sp.
GGCCGCGATCACCGCCCAGGAAATGATCATCAGTGCAGGGGAAGGGGGACCGGTGAAGAGACGGTTCCAGGAGAGGACGAGCAGCATGACGGATCCCGCCAGCAGGAGGGCCAGCGCGATCCAGGTGAATATGTACCGCCATCTGCTCCGGGTCATACTAAAGCAGTTTATCCTTCATGTTCCTTCAGCCTTTCCTTCAGCCTTTCAATCTCCCTGTTCGCATCCTCCAGCAGCTGGTATTTCAGTTTCTTCTCGGTGATGTCCAGTCCCATGCCGTACACTTTGCAGATCTTTCCCGTCTCATCCTTCACCGGCGAGAAAATGGAGGCAAGCCATACCTCCTCACCGGTGGGTTTTGTCCGCCGCATCACCCCCTCGTACAGCTTGTTCATGGAAACCTGTTCCCAGATCTTTTCGAACTGTTCCTTCTCCGCCTCCTTCAGAAAGAGCCGGTAATTCCTTCCCAGCAGCTCTTTCCTGTTGTAGCCGGTCACCTTCGTATAGTTGTCATTTACCTCCATGATGATCCCGTCCGGGTCGAGCTCGCACCTGATCAGGGAGGCATTCACCGCCATATTCAGAGTCTGCATGTCCAGGGTCCTCCGCGCAACCTCCGACTCGGTCGTTTCCAGCTGCTGCCTCAGCAGGCGGGTTTCGGTGATGTCCCGGGCAATGTTCAGGATCCGGTCCACCTTCCCTTCGCTGTTCACAACCGGGGTGAAGGTCTGCTCCAGCCAGATCTCCCTGCCTGAAAAGAGCCTGTACTTTTCCGTGTTGGAAACCGGAGTGCCCTCTTTCAGGGTCTCCCAGAATTTTTTGTACCCATCGGAGTAGGCATCCACCTGTGCGAATTCGCTGTGATGTTTTCCCACCACCTGCTCTTTTTCAGTCTCCAGGAGTATCAGGAACCGGTCGTTGATGCCCGAGAAACGTCCGCCTGGGGAGAATTCGGCCACGGGTGAGGAGCGGTTCACGGCGTTCAGGATCCCGGCGATTTCCGATTCCTTCTGCCGGGATTCCTCGTGGACCAGTTCCAGCTGCTTCATGTTCTCGAGCATGGCAGCTTCCTGGATCTTCAGTGCATCCGCCTGGGCACGGGACTGTTCCAGCAGTTCCGCTGTTTTCTGGCTGTTGCGGACGGCCAGCAGGCTGGAGGCGATGCTTTCGGAAAGGGACTCCACGAATTCGATCTCGAAGGAACGCAGCAACCTCACCGTGGCCAGTTCGACCACCCCGTGCACCTGGTCCCCGATCTTAAGGGGGACCAGCAATATGCAGTTGGGCTTTGCCGCACCGACCCCGGAGGTGATCTCGAAGTAACCCGGGGGGACTTCCGTAAGCAGGATCCGTTCTTTCTCCATGGCACAGGCCCCGGGCAGTCCCTCGCCCCATGCCAGGGTGCGCTCCAGGTACTTCCTGCGGTCGTATGCATAGCAGGCGGCCATCTCCAGGGTACGCTGCTCCGGGTCGCTGTCGTTGGTCACGAAAACCGATCCCATCTCCACCCGCATGTAGGTCACCATCCGCTGGATGATGTTGAAACAGAGCTCGTGCAGGTTGTCCCGTTCCGACCGGAGGATCTCTCCCATCCGGGCGTGCCCCTCGGAGATCCAGTTCTGCTTTCTGTCCTTCCTGTTCCTGGCGGCCTCTTCCATCACCTTCTTTCCCATATAATCGGCCAGGATCACCAGTGCGTTCCCCAGCTCATCCTGCTCGGCTGGTTCCAGGGGAGGAGGGGAATCCCCGCCGGCGTAAGAGGAGATGAAACGGATCTTTTTCCTGAGCTCCGACACATGGCCGTTCAGACCGGAGGCGATCTCCCCGAACTCGTCACTGCCTGACAGCTCCAGGGGAGGGGGGATGCCGCCGCTGTCCAGGTGACTGCTGAATATCTTCAGTTTGCCGAGAGCGTTGTTGATGCGGTATGAAAAGATCATCAGGATGGATCCGATGGCAAAAAAGCCCAGCACCAGGGCCAGCGAGACCTGCAGGTGGCGGTTCTTCCGCAGCTGCTGCCGGTGATCCGTGAGCGCCCCATTCAACGCCTCCATCAGGTCGCCCATGACCAGCAGATCGGTGCGGGAAATATGGTCCTGTCCCGCTGTTATGCCAGGGCGGCCTGTGAAATTGTTCAGTGTGGCCATGAGGCGGTCCGCATTCTCCCGGATCCCTTCGGAGCCTGCGGCGGACGGGTGCCGGCTGATCTCCTGCAGCCTGTCCTCCATGCGGTGCGCCAGCCGGATGGCATCGGCCCCCGGTCCGGCCTGCTCTAAGCTTTCCATCCGGTGAACGGTCTCCCGCAGCGAGAAAAAATCGGCCTGGAGTCCGGCCTGCGCATCGAACAGTTCCTGCTGCTCCTCCAGCCGGTTATCGGCATCCATGTACAGCAGGCCGACCAGCACCCAGAGGAGCAGGACCGCTCCAGTGAGCAGCAGCAGCCCGGATCGGATGGTGAAACCTCTGTGTCGGTTCATGCCGGCTTTTTCTGGTAAAAAGAATCCTTCTTCAGGAAACACTTTGAACAGGGTCCCAGGATGGACTCGTGCACACCGAGCACCAGGGTGCCGCCTTCCTCCATGTTGTCCCAGAACAAACGGAACACCCTGTTCTGCAGTTCATCATTGAAATAAATGATCACATTCCTGCAAACGATCAGATCGAATTTAACCAAAAAGAAGTTAGGATCTTTCACCAGATCAAGTTTCTTATACACCGGTTTATCCCGCAGAAAATCCCTCATCCGGATCATATCGCGGGTTTCATCGATGTGGAAATATTTCTTCCAGTGCTGTCTGAGACTGGAATGGTGCGTATCGGTTTCGCCGAACAGAACCTTCTGGAAGTTCTCCAGGTAACTCTGGTTGAAATGGTATTTGTAGGTTCCCTCCCCGGCGATCTCCAGCACATCCGGATTGATGTCGCTGGCGAAGATCCGGCTCTGCTCCAGCATCCCCATTTCGCTCAGCAGCATCATCATGGAGTAGACTTCCTGTCCGGTGGAGCAGCCGGGATGCCAGATCCGGATCGCGGGACGGTCGCGGTATGCCGGCAGCACCTCCTGGCGCAGCTTCTTCCACACCTCCGGATCCCTGAAAAGTTCGGTGGTGTGGACGGTGATCTTTTTCACGACCTCGTCCAGGAACCTCCCGTCCGATCGCATGGCGTCCATGATCTCCTCCATGCTTTTTTCGTACTCCAGCAATATCCTGGTCAGTCTTCTCCTCAGGCAGGTGAGGGAATACTCGGTAAAGTCATATTCGGAGTGGTCGCGAAGGGTGTTCTGGAATCTGCGTATATCCTTTTCATCAAGCTCCATAAGGCTTCCGGGCCTACATCATATGCAATCAATGTGCATGTAAATCTAATATTTTAATAATTACCTCCAAATTTGGATAAATCCCTTTTGTGGTTAACTTTGGGAAGCTCAACATGTCGTGGTATGACCTTCGGTATTCTCATATTTCCCGGCGCTCACGGCGACAAGGAACTTGTCAGGGTGATCAGGGACGGATTCGGGCAGAAGGTCAGGGTGGTATGGAACCAGGAGACCAGCCTCGACGGCATCGATGTGCTCTTCATTCCGGGTGGGTTCCCCTGCAAAGGGTCCTCCACATCCACCTCCTGTCTGAACGATTCGCCGGTGATCACTTCCATGGTCGAATATGCCCGGCAGGGGAAAGTCCTGGTGGGCATCGGGAACGGTTTCAGGGCATTGTGCGAGACCGGGCTGCTGCCGGGTGAGATCCGGATGAACAAATCGCAGCGGTATATCTGCAAGAACACCTTTATCAAGCCGGACAACGACTATACGGCGATCACCAACAAGCTCTCAAACAGCCGTGCCTACCAGATCCCCATCGCCACGGGGTACGGCAGGTTCACCGCGAAGGATGACACGCTGATCCGGATGCGGCACCAGGAGCAGATCCTTTTCCGGTACTGTGATGCCGACGGCAGGATCTCGGAGGAGATCAACGTGACCGGATCGGTGGATAACATTGCCGGGGTATGCAATGAAAAGAAGAATGTGTTCGGCCTGATCCCCCAGCCCGAGCGGGCTGTCTTCGCCATGGGCGGAAAAAACGACGGGAAGGAGATCTTCAGTTCCCTGATCAACTACCTCTGATCATCCTCGCCGGGGCGCTCGATCAGCCTGAAGGAAACATCCCCTTCGCTGTAATCCATCCCCACCACATCGAACAGCACCAGCTTGACAAGGATGGACACCAGTTCTTTCCTCCGGAACCCCGTATCTTTCTGCAGCGCTGAAAGGGTGGTGACCGTCGCCCGGCCCAGGTGAGCGAGCAGGAGTTTTTCGCTGCGGGTGAATTTCAGCAATTTTCCGCGGGGCATGTGCTCGTTTTTCCAGACCTCCAGCTGGATCACGCTGGCCAGCATGTTCTGGTCGCCCACCCGGATGTAGGCCATCCAGCGGTTGTGCTCATCCCTGGCATAGACCGGCTTGTTTCCCGAAGGGGGGATATAGATCTCCAGCACGTTTTTTCCCTCGATGGCATGGTTCCGGCTGTCGAAACGGACCTCGGGCCTGCAGTAGAGGGATGCCGCCGATTCGACCATGTAATATTCCTCCTCCGACCGGATCCCGCTGATGCGCCCGTTGTCCTTCACCCCGATCAGGAGCCTTCCTCCGTCGGTGTTGGAAAATGCGGAAAGGGTCCTGGCGATCTTGCGGGCGTCGCTGATCTCGAACTTGAAGTCAAGTTCCTGGTGCTCCCCTTCGTCAATGAGCGACCGGAGGTATTTTTTATCGGACCGGAGCATGACAGGGTAAAAATACGAGTTCCGGGGGGAACAGATAGGTTTTTTTATACCGAATTACTAACTTGACTGCCATACGATGAACCGGATCCGCATCTTCCTCAGCAACCTGGTGGGCCGCATCAGGTACATGTTCGCCCGCTGGCGCAGGAAGGTGCTTGATACCTGCGTGCTGTCGGCCGGACACTGGCGCTGGGCTTCCCTGGGCGTCCTGCTGCTCATTCTCCTGGTCCTGGCTGGTGCGGTGTTGGATTTCATCGGGGTGATGAGCCCGCTGGTCTACCTCGGCATGGTGGCCATGACCCTCGGGATTCCGCTCCTGATCGGACTGGGGATCCGGCTCGGGCTCGGGATCCTCGGGGCGATCCCTCCCCGGTACGGGTGGATCTTTTTCGGCGCGGTCTTCTTCGTTTTTTTCTTTTTCGGGTTCCCGGACAAAGCGCTGATCATCATTATCCTGTTTTTTCTGCTCTCCGGCGCCTTCATCGGGGGAGGGCTTTACAACCTGACAGGGGGCAGGTGGAATTCCCTGCGCAGGGTCAACCGCATTCTGACGGTCATCTTCCTGGTAATCGGCACGGGACTGCTCGGTTTCGGGATCTGGTTCACGGCGTATCCCGGCAGGGCACCGGAAGAAATCAGGGCGGCGGCCATGGAGACGGAAGCACTGCCTGAAATGCTTGCAGCGGACGATCCGTACCTTCCCGGTCCGTTCCGGATCGATTCCCTCTGTTACGGATGGGGGAAGGACCGTCGGAGGCCGGAGTTCGGGGAGGAAACGGACATTGTCACCCCGACGGTGGACGGCAGCAGTTTTCTGGACGGATGGGATAAGCTGGCCGGGAAATTGCGCACCTTCTACTGGAAAGTGGGACCCGACTCGCTGCCGCTGAACGGGAGGGTCTGGTACCCGGAAGGGGCAGGCCCCTTCCCCCTGGTGCTGATGGTGCACGGGAACCACCTGGACAGGGACTTCTCCGATCCGGGCTACGCTTACCTGGGAAGGCATTTCGCCTCGCACGGGATCATCGCGGTCTCGGTGGACGAGAATTTCCTCAACGGCGCCTGGTCCGATTTCGACCATCCGCTGGATACGGAGAACGATTGCAGGGGCTGGCTGTTGCTGAAGCATCTGGAGGAGTGGGACCGGTGGAGTCGGACCGATACCTCCCGGTTTTTCCGGAAGGTGGACATGGAGCGGGTGATCCTCATCGGGCATTCCAGGGGGGGCGAGGCGGTCAGCATCGCCGCCTGCTTCAACCGCTTGCCCTGCTACCCGGATAACGCGGCGGAACGGTTCGATTTTAATTTCGGCATCAGGGGCGTGGCGGCCATTGCCCCGGTGGAC
>DSDZ01000296.1 GCA_011048475.1 Bacteroides sp.
GTATATATTGTTATTTAAATAACGAAAGGTCATTTTTACGCTGGAAAACTAATTATATTTGCATCACAGTTATCCAAATCTTATTATCATATAGTGTGAAATGAATAACAGTAAATTATTAATCCGTACAAAATCAGACAAATACAATACCTAAAACCTTCTGCCATGCCTCGAATCAAGTCATTTGATGAACTGAAAACCTATCGCGAGAAGCTCCTGGAATCAGGCAGACCGGTAAGTTCCGACCGGGATGCTGATGTGCCGGTCATTGTAAAAATTGCCATGGCCACCTGCAGTCTGGCAGCAGGAGCAGGAAAGATCATGCAATTCATGACTGAAGAGCTTGAGAAGCGCGGTATTGACGCATCGATCGTTGGAACCGGATGTATGGGTTATTGTTATGCTGAACCCACCATTGAGGTGACCCTGCCCGGTCAGGAACCCGTTGTTTTTGGATACGTGGATATGAAAAAGGCGGACCATATCATTGAACGGTACATCAAACAGGGAGAAGTAGTGGATGGTGTTATACCGGTGAATTACAAAAAAGTAGAAGAACTATAGGATGAATGAGATGTCTGAAGATCAGGTAAAATCCATTCCCAGGAAAAAACAGATCCGCATCGCACTGCGAAACTGCGGGGTAATCGATCCGGAACGAATTGAAGAATACATAGAAAAAGACGGGTATTTTTCACTTGGCCGGATCCTGACAGAACTCTCCCCGGAAGAAACCATCCGTATCGTGAAGGAGTCGGGATTAAGGGGCAGGGGCGGTGCCGGATTCCCCACGGGTTTGAAATGGGAGTTCGCCCTTAAAAACAAGTCAGACCAGAAATATGTGGTATGCAATGCGGATGAGGGAGACCCGGGTGCATTCATGGACAGGTCCATTCTGGAAGGTGATCCCCATTCAGTGCTTGAAGCGATGGCAATCTGCGGATATGCCATCGGGGCTGACACCGGATATATTTACATCCGGGCAGAATACCCGCTTGCCATCGAAAGGTTGAAGACTGCCATTACCCAGGCGCGTGAATACGGTTTTCTGGGTAAAGCCATTTTTGGCACAAAGTTCAATTTCGATATTTTCCTCAAATACGGAGCAGGGGCTTTTGTCTGCGGCGAAGAAACAGCACTGATCCATTCCATGGAAGGCCGAAGGGGGGAACCCAGCCTGAAGCCTCCTTTCCCTGCAGAGAGCGGATACCTGGGGAAGCCCACCAATGTGAACAATGTGGAGACCTTCGCGAACATCCCTGTGATTTTTCAGAAAGGACCGGAATGGTTTCGAGGGATCGGGACTGATAAATCAAAGGGGACAAAGGTCTTTGCCCTTGCCGGGAAGGTGAACAATGTGGGATTGATCGAGGTACCCATGGGGACAACCATCCGCGAGGTGATCTTCGAAATTGGAGGGGGGATCAGGGAAGGGAAAAAATTCAAAGCAGTGCAGACGGGCGGACCTTCCGGGGGATGCCTGACCGAAAAGCACCTGGATACGCCCATAGATTATGAAAACCTGATTGCCTGTGGCTCCATGATGGGATCCGGCGGAATGATCGTGATGGATGAGGATGATTGCATGGTTTCGGTAGCCAGGTTCTTTCTGGATTTTACCGTCGAAGAGTCATGTGGAAAATGTGCTCCCTGCAGGATCGGGAACAAACGCTTATATGAACTGCTGGACAGGATCTGTAAAGGGAAAGGGGAAATGGAGGACCTGGACCGGTTGAAGAACCTGAGCATCGTTATCAAGGATACTTCATTGTGCGGACTGGGACAGTCTTCTCCAAACCCGGTCCTTTCAACCATGGACAACTTTTATGATGAATACATCAGCCATGTGGTTGATAAGAAATGCCCATCGGGAGTGTGCCGGGACCTGCTGGAGTATTTTATTGTGGAAGAGAATTGTGTGGGATGCACGGCATGTGCGAGGGCATGCCCGGTGGGGGCGATCAGCGGTGAGCGCAAGGAACCACACGTGATCAATCCCGAGATCTGTATTAAATGCGGGGCCTGTATGGAGAAATGTAAATTCGATGCGGTCATACTGAGATAAAAGATACAAGATGAAGATGGTGAATATAACCCTGGATGGGAATCACATTGAGGTGCCTGCAGGCACAACCATTTATGAGTCTGCAAAGCAGGTGCATATTGATATACCTGCCCTTTGCTACATGGACCTTAAGGATTTGAATATCCGTAACAGGCCCGGGGGCTGCCGCATATGTGTGGTGGAGGTGGAAGGACGCAGGAACCTGGCACCCTCTTGCTCGACAGCCGTGGAGGAGGGGATGGTCGTAAAAACCAACAGTGTTCGTGTGATCAATGCACGCAGAACGGTGATGGAGCTGATCCTTTCCGATCATCCGAAAGATTGTCTTACCTGTGCCAAGTCGGGGCAATGCGACCTGCAGCAGATGGCCATCAGGCTTGGCATCCGTGATATCCCTGGTCAGGAATATGCAGAAATGTCAACATACCGGCTGGATACCTCCCCGTCCATCATACGGGAGCTGGACAAGTGCATCATGTGCAGGCGATGTGAGACCATGTGCAACGATTTTCAGACAGTCGGAGCTTTGCACGCCATCAACCGGGGTTTCTATGCGGTGGTGGCTCCGGCTTTCGAAATGAATCTGGAACATTCGCCTTGTACATATTGCGGACAGTGCGTGGCGGTCTGTCCAACCGGAGCCCTTACAGAAGTGGATCACACAGGCAAAGTGATTGCGGCACTGAATGATCCGGCCAAAACGGTGGTTGTACAAACCGCTCCCGCCGTGCGGGCGGCGCTGGGAGAAGAATTTGGAATGAAGCCCGGAACCCTGGTCACCGGTAAGATGGTCACAGCCCTGCGCCACCTTGGATTTAATTATGTATTTGACACTGATTTTGCGGCGGACCTGACGATCATGGAGGAGGGGACCGAGTTCCTCGGGAGACTGACCCGGTTTCTGGATGGCGACACAGAAGTACAAATGCCGATCCTCACTTCATGCTGTCCCGGATGGGTAAATTTCTTCGAACACCATTTCCCCGAGTTGAAAGACATCCCATCCACCGCAAGGTCCCCTCAGCAGATGTTCGGGTCTGTTGCGAAATCATATTTTGCTGAGAAGATCGGAGTGGAGCGAAAGGACATGGTGGTGGTTTCCATTATGCCGTGCCTTGCGAAAAAGTATGAATGTCAGAGGGAGGAATTCATGGTGGATGGAGTTCCGGATGTGGATATCAGTATCTCAACCAGGGAACTGGCCCATCTGATCAAGCAGGCCAATCTTGATCTGGTGGAAATGACTGATGGGGATTTTGATCTGCCCCTCGGGGAATCCACCGGGGCAGGGGTGATCTTCGGAACCACCGGCGGCGTCATTGAAGCCGCCACAAGGACAGCATATGAGATTTACACGGGAAAAACACTTGAGAAGATAGATTTTGAGCAGCTCAGGGGAATGGACGGTCTCAGGTCCGCCACCGTGGATTTTGGGGGCCAGGAGATTCGGATCGGCATTGCACATGGACTCGGGAATGCAAGAAAACTGCTGGAGGAGATCAAATCGGGCAAATCGCAGTACCATGCGATCGAGATCATGGCATGTCCGGGTGGATGCATCGGGGGAGGAGGCCAGCCGCTGCATCACGGAGATGCATCCATTCTGCAGGCCAGAGCGAAGGCCATATACGAGGAAGACCGGAATAAAAAAATCCGGAAATCCCATGAGAATCCGTTCATCCAGCAATTGTACGCCGATTACCTGGGAGAACCATTTAGCGAAAAGGCACATGCACTGCTGCACACGCATTATTTTGATCGCCGGAAAAGAGTCTTCCAGATCTAATTCTAAAACATCCATCGGCCATGTCAAGCGTAAAAATAGAACTAAGAAAGGACCAGATTGAAAAAATCCATGAAACCTGTGAACAGTTCGGGAACAGCGAAGGTGAATTGATCAATATCCTGCACAGGGTTCAGGGAACATTCGGATATCTTCCTGCAGAGGTGCAGGAGGTGATTGCGGAAAAGTTAAATATACCGGTTGCCCGGGTGTACGGAGTGGTCACATTTTACTCATACTTTACCATGACGCCCAAGGGTGAATTCCCCATTTCTATCTGTACGGGGACCGCCTGTTATGTAAGGGGGGCGGAAAAAGTCCTGGGCGAGTTTAAAAAAGAACTCCAGATCGAGGTGGGAGAGACCACCGCGGACGGAAAATTCTCACTGAGCTGCCTTCGTTGTGTGGGTGCATGCGGACTTGCACCGGTTGTGCTCGTTGGGGATAAAACCTATGGCCGGGTGGCACCCGATGATGTGAAGGAGATTATCGGTGAGTACCAGTCCTGATCAATGTGTAAATGCCACTAACCGACAGCAATATTTCATTGACTGTGTTATTTTATCACATGGCCCGGGATATTTGATTTTAGCAAGGAAAAATAGTACATTTGAAGTGGACGTAAGATTGCAAAACCGTACTTGAATGAGGTTATTTGCAACAGTAGTCCTATGCGCCCTGTCCACCCTGTGGATTCCATCCTGCAATAAGTCCGAAGAGGTAAAGCTGATGCCGGTCACAACAGACTCGGATCAGGCTCTTGAATATTACCGGGAGGGGATGGTCGCATTCGACCAGGTCAAATTCAGCGAGGCAATGGATCAATTAGAAATGGCCGTCGAACTGGATCCGGATTTTTTCATGGCCTATTTCTGGATGTATTTAATGTCAGGTAAAGGTGCCAAAAAGATAGCGGATGCGGCCATGCAGTCCGATGCACCGTTGAATACGGGAGAGAAGCATATCAAAACCGCATTTAAGTACCTGATCAGCGGCCAGTATGAGAAAGTGGTGGAAAATCTAAAAGCGGCGATCCAGTTATACCCGGAAGATCCTGACGTTCATAAAATATTATATATCATTCAATTCCAGATCATGTGGGACCTGGAAGGTGCCGTCGAAACACTTGAGAATGCCATCAAGGCGATCCCGGATTATCCACTTGCTTACAATCAGCTCGGATATGCGCTGATGGAACTTGAGGAGTTCAAGAAGGCTGAAGAAGCATTTGATACTTATATCCGTCTGGCTCCGGATATCGCCAATCCTTATGACTCAAAGGGTGATTTCTACATGAATACCGGACAGTATGAGGCAGCGTATGAAAGCTATATGAAAGCTTATAAAACAGACTCAACCTTCACTATCAGCGAGAAAAAGGCCTGGAAAGCCAGAGAGCTCATGGAAGATTGACCTCTTCATAAAAGTAGCTCTTCCTGTTTTCGATCTCATCAAATGTATATACCCTGTGTGGTGCATATTGAAGCACGCAATTGATGATGGCAAAATCCCCGATGCACATGATGTTGTGACAAAGCAGGAAAGTGGCTGAGAAGAGAACCGTCTGTGGAAACCAGAGAATGGTGACCACTGCTATGAGCAGATTAATTGCCACGAATGGGGTCAGGGCCAGGAAATAAAGCTCCCCGCCCGTCACCGGATGCCTGTCCGCAGTCACGTAGAAGATGAACTGCTGCAGATCCGCTCCGAATTTGATTTTCCGTGCTCCCAGGATCAGGTAAGCCAGTCCGTGAAGCAGCTCATGGAGGGGAATGACCAGGATACTCCCGGCAAAAATCCCGGTCACGGATTGTCTGATGGTCAGGGACCAGTTAAGATGCCCGTGATGCAGCCCGGAAATGATCACGTACACAATGAAAAGAAAAAGTGCAGCATTCAGAGTGGTATACAGCAATGAAAAGAAAGTTCTCCTTCGGATGTGATCCAGAACAAAGGGGATCATATCATCAAAATCCAGTTCAAGCACCTGCCGGTAGGCGGGATCTTTTTTCAGGGTTTCCACATCCGGTTTGCTGTTTTTACCCATCACCCAGAATATATGAAAAAGTGGTATGCTGAGATGCCATCCGGGCATATTTCCGGGCTTCTGCAGTCAGCCCTCTTTTTTTGCAGACCCTTGAAAGTCCCATATACCCGATGGCCTGGAACCTGTCGGTGAGCGGACCAATGCGTTCTGCCATCTGAATGACACTGAGATATTTTTTACGTGCCAGTCCCAGGTTGCCTGTTTCTTTCTCTGCAATGA
>DSDZ01000140.1 GCA_011048475.1 Bacteroides sp.
ACCCAGCAGGAACCCCCCTTCCACCTGAAATACACCATCGCAATCGAGGGCTCCGTTCATATTGAAAACAGGTCCGTCAATGATCACCTCTCCGCCTGTCATTACAATGGATCCATTCACATCTATCCCGTCACCGTCAGCATTGATGGAGACGTAACCCCCATTGATGAAGAGAAAATAATTCCCCGAAGAGGAAAATTGATCCGTGCCCGGCCATCCCGGTCCCCCCGGTCTCCCGGAACCATCGTTCCCTCCTGCCACATTCAGGCCGTCATCGCTGCAGGTGATATGGATATTGCCCCTGCTGATGGCAATGACGGCACTTTCAATACCTTCATAGGATCCGGTGATGGTGATATCTCCGCCATTGATCCCAAGGATGGAATCAGCATGAAAACCGTCATCTCCCGTGGACAGGATCATGGTGCCCCCGTTGACCGACATGGTGCCATTGGAATGGATGGCATCATCGGAAGCATCGACCGTGATGGTCCCGCCATCAATCACTGTGTGCAGGGATGCCTTTATTCCTTTGGTGGATATGGTTTCATCCAAATAACCATCACTGCCTCGGCCACAAGACAGGGTAATTTCCCCGTCACTGACCAGCAGGTCGGATTCAGCCTTGATGGCATCCCCGCCGGATGCAATATCGATGATTCCGGATTCAACCAGGATATATCCCTTCGTGACATCCTCATCCTCATCGGATTTCATGCCATCCCCTCCGGCAGTTACCTGGATATCAACGTTTTTTAAGATCAGGTAGTCCTTACCTCTGATTCCATCATCCACCGCGTTCACTTTAATTATTCCGTCTTTGATGATCACGCCGTCCTTGCCGGCAATACCGTCGTTGTAATTTCCCTTTACCGAAAGTCTGCCACTGCCACAGATCGTTAAATCATCCTTGCTGAAGAGGGCCGCATTGGGTTCATCCCCGCCTTCCTCTTCAAAGACATACGATGTTCCGTCGATCAGCTGGTTCTTGCTTTCATCGGCAAGGATAATGACCACTTTTTCCGCATTCGCGATATATACTGCGGCACTCCAGGAACAAGAAATATTCACGTTATCAAGGATCAGCCTGACAATTGCGTTGTCTTTCGTATCCACGATCAGCTGTCCGTCTTCCAGCGTGCCACTGATAAGGTAGCTGCCCGCGTTTTTAATGGTCACGGTGTTTCCCTGTAATGAGATATGGGTGACATGATTGCTGTCCCAGGTCTCATCCCCTTCGGCTTCATGATCTTCACAGTTTTCATCCATCGCGTCGGCCACAGAAAGGTGATAACTTTCACTTTCTGAGATGATCGTCCCGTTATTCTTTTCTGTTGAAAATGGATCAAACACCTGATCGCAGGATACTGAGCATACC
Source organism: Bacteroides sp. (assembly GCA_011048475.1). Lineage (GTDB taxonomy): Bacteria > Bacteroidota > Bacteroidia > Bacteroidales. Next base: position 1,379 of record DSDZ01000140.1, read on the forward strand.
AGGATAAGCATCGTACATATCAATTTCAGAGGGATTTCCGGTTTTTTTATTCGACTGTATTCCATGTTCTCATTTTGGTTTTCCAGTATTACTTCACTGATCGGACCCTTCGAGAATGGGGAGGTGGAGGATTGTGAGGATGAGTTCACCATCTGTGCCGGGACTGCTTTTAATTATATTTGCGTTTGACAAACCAGTTGCTATGCATGATGAAATCGAGTGACAGGCCTGCATAATACTCATTAACCAAGCCGTCTTTCGTTGTACCCATTTTTCCCAGTTCCAGGGACAGGTTTACCCTGGATTTCCGGTCCGAGGAGGGGATGCCCATGCCCAGGGTAAGGCCGTATTCATTAATCTGGTTATCCCTGATCAACATATAGCCTTTTTCAATATATCCTCCAAGCCGGAAATCCATGCCCTGGAAATAGGTCCAGTGATTCTTGGGATTCGGCGACCACTCCAGTCCAAAATGGTAGTAACTCTTGTCGGTCATTTCCAGGACATTAATAAGAGAAGTGTTTCCTTCCCAATGCTGGATCCCGTAGTCCGCAGCCAGTTTCAGCCTTGAACTGAAGTGGTAGGCCAGACCGGCTTCCAGAGAACTAGGAAGACAGAAACGATCGGCCCGCTTCGATTCAACTTCGAGGTAGTAATCCTCTTCAGTGGCATTCACAAAAACCTCGTGACTATAGGTGGAAAACAGCTCCTTTTCCGGATGGTAAGTGATCCCCAGGGAAAGCATATCATTCTTCAAATGCAGGCTGTAAAGCAATCCAAATCCTATATAGATGTTTCTCAGGTAATAGGAATTGGTGGTATAGACATCATAATAGCCGGCCGGTAAAAGATAGCTGGTCTCAGTCTGATCGATTGATCCGGTAAGATAGGAGAAGCTGAATCCCAGGGATAAACCTCTGAAAGGTTGAAAAGAATTATTCAAATAGACCTGGCTTATACCACCCGAACCGGTAAAGCGGGTTTCAATGTCCTCATAGGATCCTTCGTACACCGAAGTGGTGGTAATGTCGTAACCCACTTCACTGAAGGGTCTGAGCCCTAAACTGGCACCCCACCATCTGGTAACAGGAAAACCCAGGGCAATGTGATCATAATTCCCATCAAATGCGGTTATATCGTCGCCGTTGGAATAGTATTTTGCCTTGTAGAAGGAGATACCCATATCCATCAACACATCTGTACTGCCCAAGCTATTTATGGAAGCCGGATTGGCACCATTCAGGAAACCATCGGACGATAATGCTACCCCGGTCCTGCCCATACCCCGGTGTTTGGCTGTTGTGTTTTGCTTCAGATCACCTATCCCAAACATGGAATAAATGGAGTTGGGGGAGTACTGGGCAAAGGTATATGCAGTACTGGTACACATAATAGCTATGCATATCAGGCGATTTAAGCTGGTACGGCACGCAATATTGTCAAAGGTCATATTGGAAGAAGGTCAATTCGAGTCTTAATTGATTGTTTTTATCTTTTTGGTTCCCGTCCAGAACGATTCGGTCAAGCATGGTCGCCGCCTTATTTGGGGAAAAGTCGAGATAGAAGCCAAAATCTGGTTCAATATAATAGTCCATTATTTCCTGGTTCATATAGGAAGTGACATCAAAAACATAATAAGTGTTGTCACGATATATCTGATCCACAATGAAATCGGACACCAACGGCGCGGAACTCTCGTTAAGCAGGGAAGATCCCTTATCCCCGTTCATCTCGCTTTCGTAGATCTGTATAGTATCAACAAACCCGGTCCTGTCCGGATCATAATCGCTCGGGTCCAGGTACAGCCAGGCTTTGATTAATAAGATGTTATCGAGCTCGGGCTGACCTGTGATTTTCTGTAGGGTCGGAAAGGTGACTTTGGTATATAAGCCAAGTCCTCCTTGGATATATGCCTTGTTCTCCAGATAGGCTTTCCCTATTCCACGTTTTTCGTTGATGGTATCCAGTTCCGGTACATGAGCCAGGTCAAAAGAGATCTGATTGTACTGGAGAGAGCTATTCACCATGGGGAAGATATGTTCGGCCGGGACGTCAAATGGGCCCGGTTCGTGACTGTGCACTCTCAGGTACAAAAATGAATCCGATGCACTGAAGCCCAGTACAGAATGGCTCTCTGAGGCCAGGGGTGAAACGACAAATCCCTGGAAGACTTTTAAGAAATCCCCTTCTGTCAGAGATGAGCTGCTATTCTTGAGGTATTCCAGCAGTTCGGTCCCCAGTTCTTTATCCAAGGGGATTCCCAGTGTGTCCTGTTTCAGGGGTCTTGGCGTGAAACGGAGGCTGCCAACAGGTTCCGGATAATGGGAAAAGCTGGTCGTATTATAGATATTTCCACCGTTATCATCCTCCAGCCCTTCGCTTAGGCGAAATACCTCTAAACCCTGTTCCTGGATCGTGTCGCCAATATAATATTTATTATAGCTTAACACCAGAAAGACGGAATCACATTCTTCATCTAGTCCTACCTCTTTGATTTCCGGTAAGCCAATCTGGAAATAGCTCCGGGCGACAATATCACCTACCCATTCATCGTGGAACACACCTGCAATTACTTTGCCCAAACCACAGGTCACGATGGAATCCATCCGGTAAGTAGCCAGGTTTACTGATAAGGTATCGATAACCGTGACTTTTGTTGACGGTTCCACAAAGTCCTTTCCCACCTGGAATGTGAACGATTCTTTATCACAGGCACATAGAACGATAGCTAAAAAGGAATTTATAATCAGGACAGACCTCATCATTAATCAAATTCTTCGTAATCACTTTCCGGGTAGAATACCCATACATCGTCGTAATAGGAAGCCCCGCTTCGGCCAGTGGCCACATAGCCCCTGTCATTTAGCGCAAAGGACACGAATTCGTTTCGGGAAGTCCCTTCAAAACTGGTTCTCTGTTTCCAGAGATCCAAGTCCGGATTATATTCCCACACATTGTTCCTCGTGGTTACCAGGTAAGCTTTGTGTTCTGCCACGAACGCCACGTTGCCACTTCCGACAATGGAGGTGTATTCATCATCAAATGATTCATCCGTCCTGTTTTCTATATGACGTAGTTCTTTCCAGCTGTCCGCCTCAGGATCATATCTCCAGAAATCACTTTCATAGATCCCGTTGTTGATTCCTCCACAAACATAAGCCAGTCCATCAATGACAAAGGCGACCGCATCTTTTCGTTTCGACCCTCCTACACTGCAAACCTGAGACCACTTTTCAGTATCCGGGTCATACATCCAGATATCCTTCAAGAATTTACCGTCATAGCCGGTACCCACAAAACCTTTATCGTTGAGAGGAAAAGCAATTGCCCCATACCTTGCTGTACCCGGAAAATCATCAATTTGCCTCCAGCTGTCTGTCGCGGGATTGTATTCCCAGAAGTCTGAAAGTTCATTATTCCCGTCAAAACCGGTACCAACATAGCCATGAGTGCTGGTTCCGAAGGCCGTCGCCGCATTCCTGGCTATTCCAGGGAAATCTGCTTTCTGGGTCCAGGAGTCATTGTGTGGATCATATTCCCACAGGTCTTTCAATCGCTTATCTTCATCTCCCTGATAACCGGTGGCAATATATGCCTTGTCACCGATGGTAAAAGAAACGGCATCGGATCTGGTAACTCCTTCGAAGTCGCCAAGATTGACCCAGTTGCCTACATAGGAATCATCCCCATCTTCGCAGCCTGGCAGGGCAGATAGGAGTATTCCCATTCCCATTAGCTTGACTACAAGGCTTAAGTTGTTGAAATTTATTGGGTTCATTTTCATGTATTGTATTATGTTATTGTGGTACTGATTTTACTCTGCTGCCATGGACCGGGCTTTTTTCCTCAGAAGGTATATTCCACACCCGCCTTGAAGGACATCCTCATATAGGGTTCGTCGTTTTCGACCTGGAAGTTGCGGAAGTAAATTGTATAATCCGGTTCCAGGGTGAGTTTCAGCTCCTGGTTCAGCTTAATTCTTATAGGTATAGAGAGACTTCCTCCAAGAATGGAGGTTGGGAATTTCTCATCAAGTAAATTGTATTCATTGGATACAGGATCATCCTCATCCCTAAGAAAGGTCTTAAACTTATGGTGGAATTTCACGTCCCACATCAAACCCGGGGAGAGGTACAGTTGCAGGCGTTCGCCCATATACAGCCCGTAATCCAGATGTAAATTATACCCAAAGTAATGAACGGTGGTCAGGGTTCTTTCAAAGTCAGAATCATCTCCATAGTTCCAGTTCATACCATACAATAGGTAAAAGTATTCGATTTCTATTCTTGGTCTGAAACGCTTCGTTACAAAATATCCGAAGTCGATACCGGCCGAAAAGCTGGGTTCTATGGAATAATAATCGAATCCATTTATGTCCATTGAGGTTCGATATGCATAAGTATTCTTGTCATATCCGAATTTGAAACCGGCAGTAAAATTTGATTTCTCGTTAACCGAAATCTCCTTTTCCTGGCTAATGGCTTCTGAGGTGATAAAGCCTGCCACCAACAGGATCAGTAATTCTTTTTTCATGTTTTGCTTTGTATTTGAAAGTGTATGGTTATACCTCCATAAACTCCCACGACCGATTCTGAACATGAGTTTAATCGGCGATTTTCCGTTGAAGATATGGGTAAACCGTTTCATTGAGGTTCTATCCTAATTTTATGGATCCCGGCATATAGTGACGAAAAAAGAGCCATTCTAAAC
>DSDZ01000141.1 GCA_011048475.1 Bacteroides sp.
ATCTTCTACAGTTGCAAATTGCATCCCTCTGAGAGAAAGCCCAATATGGGCATGGAAAATTTCTAATCTATTCTGATATAATTTTGAATATAATAAATCCTCAATTAAGGTATCCCCTTTGCAATAAACCTGAATTTTCTCATCCCATCCATCCTTATCGTCTAATTCAACACTCCATCTACCTTTTTCAAAGTTCATGGGGATATAGTCCTGTGAAAAAACATTCAATGAATAAGCGAATGCTGCATTGAGCATAAATATTGCTACAAGTATTTTCAGATCTGAATAATTGTAGTTTTTAATTATATGTCAAATTTAGCAGTAGAACGGTCGGCTAACTTTCAAGTACTTTTTTTATCTGCTCGGATAGTTCAGGTATTTTATTCTTGATTACATCCCAGACAATTGAATAGTCCACTCCGATATAATCATGGATCAACCGGTCTCTCATGCCAGCCATATTTTTCCACTGGATATCTTCATGAAGTATCTTAAAATCAACTGGTATCTTTTTTGTGGCTTCTCCGATAATCTCAAGGCTTCTTACAATTGCCCGCTTTAATGTTTCATTATCCAGGAAATCACCTTTGTCTGATATATTCCCGGTTGAAGAGATAATATATTCACATTCATCCCTTATATGCTTGAGATATTCGAGCGGTTCCTTAGGCATAAATCACTTCATTTAGGATGTATGGACCAATATACGGACTCAGGCTATTCTTTGTAATCAGTTCAATTTTTTGATCTTTGAATAAGCTTTCAAAATAATCGTATACAGCCATGTAATTGTCAAAGGATTCCTTTTCAGGGGCAAATTCGATAAGAAGATCGATATCACTGTCCTCAGAAGCATCGCCTCTGCTGTAGGATCCGAAAAGTCCAATTTCCTGAATGCCTAAATTTCTTAGATCGGATTTACCGGCTTTGATCGAAGATAATATGTAATCCCTGCTGAGCATGATATCCCTATAATTCAAAGATACAAATCTTTGAGAAATCTTCAGAGTTAATATATGCAACGCTTCTCTATAAGATTTTTATTTATTTTATCAAGGACAAACAGATAATTTTGAGAATATTAAAGCAGTTGGTCCCGATGGCATAACCAGGAACTTATATCCTATCATCGTTCAAGCAGGGATTTTTGTATGAGGGCGTTGATCCAGGTTACTGACAGTGGAAGGGAAACGTAAATTGGTTAAAATGAAGGCTCGTTAAAAAAATTTTCTAATTTTAACTTAGCCGTTCTGGAAAAGTTCTTTGTTGTTTTTTCTACCTGCATGTTCATTCATCCAGCTTATCATTCCTGTTCACTCATTTAAAGCCTGATTTACTATGAAGTTCTCATTCACCCGTTTGTTTGCAATGGCGCTGTTATCCTTTGCCATCATGGCCTTTGTGCCTGAAAGTAAGCCTTCTAAAATACCTATATACCTGAACACCTCCTATTCGTTCAGGGAAAGAGCAGCCGACCTGGTTTCACGCATGACACCGGAAGAGAAGCAAAGCCAGCTGGGCAATACCATGACACCAGTTCCCCGCCTTGGAATAAACCATTACGATTTCTGGGGAGAAGCCCTGCATGGTATCCTCGGAAGGAACAATAACAGCGGTATGACGGCCACATCCTTCCCCAACAGTGTCGCAGTTGGATCTACCTGGGACCCGGAACTGATTAAGCGGGAAACAAAGGTTATTTCGGACGAAGCGAGAGGCTTCAATCACGAGCTCATATTTACCCTGACTTACTGGTCGCCGGTTGTTGAACCCGCCCGAGATCCAAGATGGGGAAGAACAGCTGAAACATTTGGTGAAGATCCTTACCTGGTTTCCCAGATCGGAAAGGGGTTTATCCAGGGCTTGATGGGGGACGATCCCAGGTACCTGAAGGCCGTACCGTGTGGCAAACATTATTTTGCTAACAATACCGAGTATAACCGCCACACAGGAAGTGCCGATATGGACGACAGGGACATGAGGGAGTATTACCTGCTTCCATACAGAACGCTTATAAGGGATCACAACCTTCCGGCGATCATGACGGCATACAGTGCGGTGAACGGTGTACCGGTATCAGCAAGCAAATACCTTGTGGATACCATTGCCAGGAAAACCTATGGACTCGACGGGTATGTTACCGGGGACTGTGGAGCCATAGACGATATGGTTCGTGGACACCATTATGTGGAAAGCTATGAAGAGGCAACAGCACTGGGACTTGCAGCTGGTGTGGATACCGACTGTGGTGGCGTTTACCAGAACAATGCCCTTCAGGCACTGGAAAAAGGTTTGCTCACCCAGGGAGATATCGACAGGTCCCTGGTGAATATTTTCACGATACGCATGCGCCTGGGAGAGTTTGATCCACCAGCTATCGTACCCTATGCAGGGATTAAGCCCGGCATTATCAACGATCCTTCGCATAACGATCTGGCCATTGAGGTGGCCACCAAAACGCCGGTCCTTCTACAGAACACTGCAGATGGAAGCACAGGTAAAAAGATACTGCCGATTGATCTGAATAAGATCCATAAGATTGCAGTACTGGGACCACAGGCTGACAGGATAGAACTGGGGGATTACTCGGGCGAAGTGGAGCCTGATCTGAAAATCTCTCCACTGGCGGGAATCCAGCATTATATAGCAGAGAATAACCATCATACGGAGGTGGTTACCAGCTCGGGTGGTAATACCGAAAGCAGGACGGACTTCTTTACCATGATTAATTTTTCAACAGTGCGTAATGGCGAAGTGGTGCAGGAGGTGGATGCAACAAATTTCGATGCTTCTTCAGAAGGGTTGATTACAGCTGCAAGGTTCGGGCAGGCTTCTGTAAGGGGGATAAAAAACGGGGACTGGACATTGTACAATCATGTGGACATAACGGGAGTTGACTCCATTCGATTCAACATGACCGTCAGCGGGGAAGGTGGAATTCTTGAAGTAAGGGTCGGTTCTGTAACCGGGAATCTCCTTGCAACAGAAAAGATAGAAGCCAGTCAACAAGCCGCAGGCTTTGGGCGTTTTGGAAGACCAAGGGTCGTTCCTGTAAAGATCAATACGCTGGGGATCACGGGCCCTCAAACCATCGTCTTTGTATACCGTGAACCCGAAGCACAGGCCATAGACCAGGAAACACTGGATATGGCAGCTTCAGCCGATGTAGCGGTTGTTTTTGTGGGCACCGATCTCACCACGGGACGGGAGGAATCTGACAGGTTTGCACTTACCCTGCCCGGAAATCAGAACGAACTTATTAAAGCCATTGCAGCAGTCAATCCGAATACCGTTGTGGTGATGCAGACAATGGGCATGGTAGAGGTGGAACAGTTCAGACACCTGCCGGGTGTAAAAGGAATTATCTGGACCGGTTATAACGGCCAGGCACAGGGAACCGCCATGGCCAGGATATTGTTCGGTGATGTAAATCCCGGCGGAAAACTGAATGTAACCTGGCACAAATCGTTGAATGACCTTCCCGGTTTCAATGATTACAATTTGAGATCCTCCGGTGAAAAAAGCGGAAGGACTTACTGGTATTATGAAGGGGACGTATCCTATGAGTTCGGCTATGGCATGTCCTATACCACCTTTGAATACAGCAACTTCGCCATCAGCAAAAGCACCATTACGCCAAATGATAAGATCCATGTGCTTGTTGACGTGGAGAATACAGGGGAGGTCGACGGCGACGAGATCGTTCAGGTTTATGTCAGCACTCCTGAAACTCCTGCATCGCTGGAAAGGCCGGTCAAACGGCTGAAAGGCTTTAAACGGGTTACCATACCGGCCGGGCAGGTTAAAACAGTTTCCATCGATATCGATTGTGAAGATCTCTGGTTCTGGGATCCTGAAAAGGACCGGATAACGTTTGACCAGGGGAATTACGTTTTTGAGATCGGTGCATCCTCAAGGGATATCAGGGGACGCTTGAAGGCAACCATGAAAGGCACCTATAAACCGGTATTAAAAACGGTTGTGGCAGAGACAGACAGGGTGGTCTTACATCCGGGAAACACTGTCAAGACACATGTAACGGCGGCCATGTCTGACGATAGCTTTTACGATACGGAGAAAGCAGACATCATTTATAAAAGCAACAATCCTGCGGTTGCCAGCGTGGACAAAAACGGAAAAGTGACTGCCACGGGAGTCGGAACCGCCCTGATTTTTGCTTATGTCACCATTGACGGAACCACTGAATCGGGCAGCTATCCGTTGAAAGTTATGCCGGACCTTCGTCCTGCAACCATTACCGTAGGCGGTAAAAAGATCAGGGATTTCGATGAAGATGTCAAGGCATACAGTTATCTCCTGAAAAAGAATGCGAAAGCACCTGCGGTCAAAGCGACTGCAGCAGGCAATGATATATCTGTAGAAATAGAAAGTGCGACTGGTATTCCGGGAACCACCGTGGTGAACTTCATAGATTATACCACGCTTGAAGCGAATACCTATTACCTGAATTTCGATGTGAAATCGGAAAGTGATGACTTCAATGGTAAAGTTGTCGGCGATCCATGGGTATGGATCAGGGAACACGCATCACATTACAGCCTTACAGATAAGCCTGGCTGGCTGACCATTACGAGTGAACCCGGAGATGTCTCTGAGGGTACCAACAATGCAAAGAACCTGCTATTGCAAAGTGCCAACAGCGACTGGACTGTTGAGACCAGGCTGGTGGCTTCCAGAGTGCCATCCCAGCCTGAGAACGCAGGGATTTTGGTATATCAGGATGACCGGAATTTTGTTAAACTGATGTTCCGGGCAGTGATCAAGACCGTCAGGTTCGGAAGGCGGTCAGGACAGCAGGAACAACCAGGTACCATTGATCTGGTCATGGAAGAGAAGGATATCGCAAAATCCCTGGCGTCCATCAATTTAGAGGATAAGATTGCGGATGATCATCCCCTTGTTCTGAGACTGGAGAAAAAAGGAAGCCTGTACACTGCCTATTATTCACTGGATGGTAAAAAGTTTGAAACCCTTGGAACAGCAGATATTTTGCTCAAAGACATCAAGGCGGGGCTGATCGTATGCGACGGAGTGATTACGCAAAACATGAAAAGTACGTTCTGGTTCGATCCGGATACTACCAAACCGGAGATGCCCTTCGACGTTTCGTTCGATTACTTCCGGATTGAGCAATAAGGATTCTAATAAATACATCAACCATTTGCATGATACATGTCATAACCATTCATCAACTTACTACCATGAAAAAACAAATTCTGATGTTGCTGATTGCAGCAATGATGACAGGCGGAAATTTTACCATCCTGGCTCAGACCGGTGTCATAGAGGACTTTCAACCTTCTTCCGCAAACCAGCCTGGCAAGGAGTATCCGCAGGTAAACTCTGAGGGCAGGGTTCGAGTAAAGATTTCGGCTCCTGATGCGAAATATGTTCAGCTGGACATTGGGGCTGTAAAATACGATTTGACAAAAGATGCGGAGGGATCCTGGATGGGTGAATCGGCTCCCCAGGACGAAGGATTTCACTATTACCAGCTGAATATTGACGGGGCATCAGTTCCTGATCCGAACAGTCTTTATTTCTATGGTGCCGGCCGGTGGGGAAGCGGTATCGAAGTCCCTGCCGGGGACCAGGAATTCTATGCATTAAAAAATGTACCACATGGTCAGGTTCGGGAACAGATCTATTTCTCTGAAAGCAACAGCACCTTACGTCGTTGTTTTGTGTATACACCACCAGGATATGATCAGGATCCGGAGAAGCGATATCCCGTTTTGTACCTCCAACACGGGGGTGGTGAAGACGAAACGGGATGGTCCAATCAGGGGAAGGCCAATCTCATCATGGATAATCTCATTGCAGAAGGCAGGTCGGTACCTTTCATTATTGTGATGGACAATGGTACCTGGCGAATGCCTGAAAGGGATCGGCAAGCACCCCGCGAAACAGCACAGAATGAAGACCGCCCGAGGACATGGCCGCCTCAGGGCTGGGCAGATGGCTTTATGAAAACCTTGCTCGAAGACATCATTCCCATGATAGACAATAACTACCGGACCCTGGCTGATCCTCAGCACCGTGCGATGGCCGGACTGTCCATGGG
>DSDZ01000004.1 GCA_011048475.1 Bacteroides sp.
CCCTTCCTGACAATCCTTCCATCCGGGTGGCCATGAAGAGGGAGTTATAGATCGCCTCCGCAGTGGCATCCACCACCGCCAGGAAGAGCGGGGTCATGTGCTCGTTGCGAAGCAGGGGGATGTTCTCAACAGTTGCTTTTGAACTGTCGGGGATCCGAAGCTCCGGATGGGCGCTGAATGCTATGGCATAGTCACCGCTCCCGTTGGACGAGAATCCCCCTACGGTACCGAAGGCAAGGAACGATCTCCGGGCCATCCTTTCCAGGTTCCTGGCGTCGAGCGGGGCATCCGTGGCAATGACGATCATGCATGAACCATCCACCTGTTCAGGGAGCCTTCCCGAAAGGTAGTGCTTCCCCAGTTCCTCCCCTACAGGCGCCCCGTTAATGGTCAGGATCCCTCCGAAATTTGATTGCACGAGCACCCCCACTGCATACCCTCCCAGTTCTTCGGGCAGCACCCGGGAGGAGGAGCCGATCCCTCCCTTGAATCCCATGCACACCGTACCCGTTCCTGCTCCGATGCATCCCTCGGCAACCGGTCCGGATGCAGCCGAAGCGATGGCCTCGCGCACATGGGAAATGTTCACATGGCGTCCCCGGATATCGTTCAGCCATCCGTCGTTGGTCTCCCCGGCAACGGGATTGACCGAACGCACCTCCTCGTTCCCGGGGCGGGCGAGCACATCATCCACCAGTCCGTTTGCCACCGTGAACACGCTCAGTGTATTGGTCAGTCCGATGGGGGTTTCCAGGCTGCCCAGTTCCTCCACCTGCGTGAACCCCACAGCTTTCCCGAATCCGTTTCCCACGCAGATGGCAGCAGGTACCTTTTCCATGAACAGGTTCCCTCCGTGGGGCAGGACCACGGTCACGCCCGTCCTTACCGAGTCCCCTTCGATGAGTGTCCGGTGTCCCACCATCACCCCGGGCACATCTGTGATGGCGTTCCAGGGACCGGGACTGAGGATTCCGGGTCTGATTCCCAGGTCTCTCGCCCTCACCTGTTCCTGCGCATGACATGCCAGGGTGCCCGGGATCAGGACCAACCAGGCAACGATCAGGATATTATTCAGGTTCATTTTTCTCGGGTTTCAGTTTTGATGCATCAACGCTCCGTATCAGTGCCCTGGCCAGGATGCGGGTCGGATCAATGGTTACCAATGTGCCGGTGTCCTTCCCGGTCAGTGCCATGGAAATCTCGGTGCATCCCAGTATCACCGCCTGCGCCCCTTCCTTTTGCAGATATCCGATCCCGCGGAGCAGATTCCCTATGGCCGCCGGGCGGGCGGGAACCGGACAGGATTTGATCCCATATTCCGGATCATACACCGCGGGATGGATCAGCTTTTCCTGTATTTCACGCGTTGGACGGATGGTTTCATAGCCCCTTATTTCCAGGGCTTTCTGGTACACACCACTTTCGTAAGTCCCCGTTGTGGAGAGCACCCCGATCCTGGATAATCCTGGATGGGTACTGCCCAAATAAGAGGTGGTCTCATCGATCATATTCAACAGCCGGATGCGGCACTCCGTTTCCCTGAGCCGTTGAAGGATCAAACCGAAGATTCTGTCCGCATGCGCCGTGTTACATGCGATGCCGGCCACCCTGGAACCGATCACCTCCAGCTTGATCAGGATCTCAGCAATCGCATATGCGGGATTATCCCTGGTTTTGCCCAGCAGGAATTCGGTGCGGTCAGGGATCAAAGAAGGCAGGGACATCAGGACCACATCCAGGTGCTCCTGATCGCTTCCCGCCAGTGTATTGTCAAACACCTTGCGAAGCAGATCCAGTCCGGCATAGGGTCCGGTTCCTCCGACAATCCCGATCATCTTCTTCAGTCATTTACCAGCTTGTATCCCAGCCTCTCCGCGATCCTTGGATCCAGGTTCCGGTAAAGGATTAAGAGCTCCCCGCCGGAAAACCGGTCTGCAGGTTGGTCCTCAAGGTACGCTTTTCTCTTCTTATCTGTAAACCTGCGGCTCATTTTCACCCGGTCGATGTCCCTGAAAGTATCCTGCTTTCTCTCCAGGTGGAATGCTGCTCCGATCATGCAGAGGGTCTTCTCCAGCTGCCGGAGCAGATCCTCGTATTTCACGATCACCACCCTGTCGCTCTGGTCCGAGAAATCAAGCCACTTTCCATAGAACAGACTATAATCGATCATGTACTGATGGTTCAGGGATCTCCTGCGGTAGCCAGGCCACCTGTTCTTCCTGGCAAATCTGCAGATACTGGGGTGCCAGCTCAGGGGATCCCTGACCGTTACAAGGTACTTCAGGGTGCCTGTCTCCACCATTTCACCTGTCAGCATTCCGGAAACACAGGAATCAAACCCGGCAAAGGATTCGAAACGGAAATTGTTCAGGTACCTGTGATCCGGAATAAAGACCTTCTCCTCATAAGGCCTGAAATGCTTGTGAAGGGGAAGCGCTCTTGCGTCCCCATGGTTCATGAACCTGATGGCATTGAAATTCTCTTCCATCAGCTCGCGGAGATAGTTTGTACCGGTCCGCTGCAATCCGTAAAGCATGAGGTATGAATCCGGCATTCGATCCGATGATGTCATCGCGCGACGGCGGAAGTTTTATTCTTCAGTGAGGATTCCCTGACGATGAGCTGGTGGCTCAGGACAATGGTCTTTGTGAGCACGGGTGATTCCCGGTCTAGCATATCGATCAGGGTGGAGGCGGCCACTTCTCCCATCTCCATCCCGGGGTAATGGATGGTGGTCAGCCCGGGATCGATTACCCTGGACAGGTGGACATTGTTGAACCCGACCACGGCGATGTCTTCCGGGACACGGATGCCTTTCTGCTTCAGTTCGCAGATGACCGAGACAGCTGAAGAGTCGTTGGCAGCAAAGATCCCGTCCGGCGGGGCATCCATCTCCAGGATCTTCTTCACCGCATAGACCCCTGTATCTTCGTTCAGGATATCAATCAGTGTCAGCCCTTTGTCATCGGACAACCCGTGCTCATCCAGCGCTTTCCTGTACCCCCTGAAGCGTTCCCTGTACACATGACAAAGCAGGTTCCCTCCGATAAACATGATCCTTCTGCACCCCTGTTCGACCAAATGTTCGGTCGCATCAAACGCGGCCTGGCTGTTATCGATCACAACACTGGTGCACTTGTAACGGGGATGCTCCTTTACCCGGTCAAAAAACACCACCGGGATCCCTTTCTCGAAAAACATATTCAGGTGGTCCAGGTTCCTGGTATCACAGGCCAGGGAAATAAGCAGCCCCTCCACCCTGCTGTTATACATGGTGGCGACATTGGCCCTTTCCTTTTCCACTGATTCACGCGACTGGCTGATGATCAGATTGTAACCGATCTGGTTCACTTTCTTTTCGATCCCGGAAACGACCGCAGACTGAAAACTGCTGTCCAGCCTCGGAAGGATCACACCCAGGGTGTTGGACCTGTTCTTTCTGAGGTTCCTGGCAAAGGTGTTCTGCTGGTAGCCCATGGTCCGGGCGGTGTCGATGATCCTCCTTGAGGTCTCTTCCCTGATGGCCGGATGGTTCCTCAGTCCCCTGCTGACAGTGGAGGCTGAAAGGTTCAGCACCTTTGCGATATCGTAAATGGTAACCTCTTTTTTCTGGTTCATGGGACATGTATCCCACCATAACGGGAGACGGAATTAAAATTATGAAAAACTTTGTCAATTTCCTTGCAATCGGTTGCAATTTTTCTATTTTTATATGGAAAATCTGCGAATGTGACCGGACAACAGTGGGATAAACTCCTGAAAGTGATTGAAGGAAAGGTATTTAGCCCGATCCCTACAGGGTTCATTGTGGACAGTCCCTGGTTGCCCAACTGGTACGGCGCCGACATCCTGGATTATTTTACAAATGACGAGATCTGGCTGAAAGCGAACCTTCAGGTGGCGGAAACCTTCCCGGATGTAATGTTCCTTCCCGGTTTCTGGTCTGAATTCGGAATGTGCTCCGAGCCCTCGGCATTCGGCTCAAAATGTACCCTCCCGCGGAATGTTTTCCCGAGTTCGCACAGGGTGATCCGACATGCGGGAGATATTCCGAAACTGATCCGGCCGAATCCGGAAACGGACGGCTTCGGTCCCTTTATTCTCAACCGCCTGCGCCTGAACCGCCGGAAGATAGAGGACAGCGGCCACCGGATCTGTTTCTCCGTATCGAGGGGTCCGCTGAACATCGCCTCTTTCCTGTGGGGAGTGACCGAATTGATGACCGCGATGATCACAAATCCGGAGGAGGTCCACCAGCTGCTCGAACTGGTCAATGCGTACCTGATCGAATGGCATGACCTGCAGGCAGATGCTTTCCCGACCATTGACGGGATCCTGATCCTGGATGACATCATCGGTTTCATCGGAGAGGAAGAGTTCCGGGAATTCGGCCTTCCCTATTTCAAGAAGCTTTTTGACAGGGATGCATCCGTGAAGTTCCTCCACAACGACGCCACGTATAAATCCTCCATCGGTTTCATGAACGAGATGGGGGTCAACCTGTTCAACATGGGTTTCGAATCGGACCTCAATGAACTGAAGGCCCTCACACAGAACCGGGTTACCATGCTGGGGAATATACCTCCCAGGGATGTGCTGGCCAACGGGACCGTTGAAGAAATGGAGCAGCAGGTGAAGTCCCTGATCAATGACCTGAAGGATAAGCGCAGGGTCATTCTCTCATGCGGGGGCGGGATGCCTCCGGACGTGACCACCGAAAAGATCCGCGCATTCGTGGAGACGGTGGGAAAATACAGCTGAAAACTAATATATATAATAGGTATGAAACATACAGTGACGTTTGCCCTTTTGCTGATCTTCCTGCAGGTATCGGCCCAGGAAATCGCAAAAATAAATGTTTTCGCAGGTGAGACAGACCGCCTGGACAGTCCCGTGGCGGTAAACCTGGAGCAGGTCAATTACAATGAAGACGAAGGAAGCCTGGCGCTCTTCGAGGTGACCGGAGCCCGGAAGGTCCCTGTCCCCTGCCAGCTGGAGACGGGACACTCCACCAGGCTCTGGTTCATCCTGTCGGGGAAAACACCCGCGGGGGAAACCCGTGAATATGTCCTTGTCAGGCAGGAAGGGGACCCGTCCGTCACACCTGTCGGTCTGCAAAAGAAGCACCAGAGCCTTCAACTGAGATACGGGGATCATCCGGTCCTTGACTACCAGTTCGGGACGATGTATCCGCCGGAGGGGGTTCCCGTGCTCTTCAAACGTTCAGGCTTCATCCATCCCCTGTGGTCACCCGACGGACAGGTCCTTTCGAGGATCCAGGCGCCCGACCATTACCACCATTACGGGATCTGGGGACCCTGGACGAAAACACACATCAACGGACGCGAGGTGGATTTCTGGAACCTGATCAAGGGAGAAGGCACGGTGCGGTTCGCCGGATTCCTGTCTGAAACAGAAGGACCTGTTTACAGCGGATTCAGGGCATTGCAGGAGCATATTGATTTCGGCGGAAGGGGGGAAGACCGGGTGGCCATGAACGAGGTGCTGGATGTCCGGGCCTGGAATGTGGGTGATGGGGATGTCTGGCTGATCGATTACACGACCACCCTGAACACACCCCTTGATTCGGGCATCATGCTCGATGCCTACAGGTATGGAGGGGGGATCGGATACCGGGCCACGGAGGACTGGCACAAGGACAACTGCACCGTCCTCACTTCCGAGGGAAATGACAGGCTGAGCGCAGACGGCAGCAAAGCGAAATGGTGCATCGTGGAAGGCGAGTCGGTTTCGGAAGAAGGCCGGAGCGGGATACTGTTCATGGGACACACTTCCAACCGCGATTTCCCTGAACCCATGCGGGTTTGGCCGGTGAACCAGAACCGGGGAAGGGGCGACATGTACTTCGAATTTTGTCCCATCCGCCACAAAGACTGGAAACTGGACAAGGGAAGGGATTATACCCTGAAGTACAGGCTGCTGGTCTTCGACGGCCACATTTCCCCGGAGGAGGCGGAAATGTACTGGCAGGGATTCGGCAACCCTCCCCGCGTGGAGATCCGGGGTCTGTAGAGCACAGCCATACAAAACCAGGCATATGAAGGCAATTATATC